>NZ_JAUZUV010000005.1:0-186557 GCF_031844265.1 Acinetobacter sp. RG5
TCTGAACTGACGATCAGTAAAAAAAACCTGCATCATGATGCAGGTTTTTTTATTTAGGCAGGGGGAATGACCGCTTCATTGAGCACAGGGCTTGCGGTTTCAACTGTTTTGGCAGGTCGCCGGTACCAGTGCAAAATGCCACGTAGCAAGAGCTGCATCTGTAGCACGCTTTGGGTTTTAAAGGCATTGGATTGAGCGCGGCGCAGCTCTGGATCAACCTGATGCTGCAGATGAATCCAGCCCATGGCCCAGTTCAGGGACAGTTCAATCAGCATCTGTGCCAGAGCCTGCAAGTCCTGTGATGCCTGAATATGTCGGGTAGATTGCATCTTGGCCAGTTCATGCATGACATCTTCAGCCAGAAAATGAATTTCCCGTTCAATGCCGACACGTAACACGTCCGAACCGCCCCAACGTTCTGCCACAAAAAAAATCCAGGGTTCAGGATGATATTCGACGGCCTGAAAGAAGAGCTCAAGCCCGGTGTGGGTTCGGGTATTCGGCTGATACAAATAAGCCTGTCCCAGCTGATTGAGTACGCCCTTGATATGAATCGCAACCTGATCCAGCAATTCCAGACCCAACTGGTTCATATCCTGAAAATGCCGATAGAATGCCGTCGGCACCAGTCCGACTGCATTCGCAACTTCACGTAGGCTGATCGTGCTGAAAGCGCGGCCCTGACTGCTGAATGCCAGTGTCGCATCGAGTAACGCCTGATGACTTTGCTGCTTGCGATCTTCACGTAAGGACATAAATGGGTTTCCTATCACCGGCTTCCCTTATAGAGAGTTTTAGTCTAGCAAAAATTAAATTAAATCGTAGTGCCACAGATCGGCAGAATTTCGACAACTCGTAGCGAGCTGATGCATTGATTTTGTAAATGAATCGCCCGGCTGCCTAATCTTGGCAAAGGCTTCTGCTATACTGAGCCGCAATTATTTTGAACCCATACAGGACTTATTATGCGTATCGACCAACGAGCATTAGATCAATTACGTGAAGTGAAAATTACCCGTAACTATACACGTTATGCGGAAGGCTCTGTATTGGTTGAATTTGGTCATACCAAAGTACTGTGCACTGCCAGTGTGGATAGTTCTGTACCGCGTTTCCTCAAAGGTCAGGGCCAGGGCTGGGTAACGGCTGAATATGGCATGTTGCCACGTTCAACTCATACCCGTAGTGACCGTGAAGCGGCACGTGGCAAACAGAGTGGCCGTACTCAGGAAATTCAGCGTCTGATTGGTCGTAGCTTGCGCTCAATGGTCGATCTGAAAAAGCTGGGTGAAAATACCATTACTATCGACTGTGACGTGATTCAGGCTGATGGCGGTACCCGTACTGCAGCGATTACGGGTGCTGCGGTGGCTTTGGTCGATGCCATGAACGTCTTGCTGGAAAGAAAGAAAATCAAACATGATCCATTAAAAGGTTTGGTGGCTGCAGTTTCTGTGGGTATTTTTAAAGATGAAGTATTACTGGATCTTTGCTATGAAGAAGATTCAAACTGTCAAACCGATTTGAACGTGGTGATGACTCAGGCTGGTGAATTTATTGAAATTCAAGGTACTGCTGAAGACAAACCATTTACCCGTGCACAATCGAATGCCATGCTGGAAATGGCCGAGAAAGGCATTCAGGAACTGGTGAAAAAACAGCAAGAAGCTCTAGGCTGGTAATCCATCCCATGTTAATAAACGCATCTCTGGATGCGTTTTTTTATGCCTGAAATTTCACTCTGCACCTGTATTCAAAAACTACATTACAAAACTTCCTGACAAAAAGTCGACATGAATCGGCTATATCTGAACCGGTTTTGCATCGATATTGGATCAGATGAGAACACAATGAGGAATGCGACATGAAACAGTGGCTTTGTGCAATTTCATTGCTGGGCGTGTTTGGATTAACTGCCTGTGACTGGGGCAATAATCGTGAAGATGACGAGCGTTCAGTGTTAAATCAGGATCGTGATGAGGATAACGGAAGATATAACGACCGTGATGGTGACGATGATGACCGCGATCGCCGAGGTAATCGGGATGACGATGATGATTAAGGTCTAAAATAGAAAATTGAGCAAAATATACGCAAAAAAAATTTCTAAAAATAAAAAAAGGGTGCTTCGCACCCTCTACGGTCATCTATCCCATCTAGGCTTAAGCATTGAAACGCATCGACAGATCAATGGCTTTGAGATCTTTGGTCAGCACGCCCATGGAAATATAATCTACTCCGGTACTCGCGACTTCACGTAAATTATCAATGGTGATATTACCTGAGGCTTCCAGTTTGCAGCGACCGGCCACATGTTGCACCGCGTCGATCATCTGCTGCTGACTGAAATTATCCAGCATCACAATATCAGCATGGGCTTCGAGTGCCTGATTCAGCTCATCCCAGGTTTCGACTTCAACTTCGACAGGCTTACCCGGTGCAATTTGATGGGCCTTGGCAATCGCCTGCGCAATGCCACCCGCTGCCATAATATGATTTTCTTTAATCAAGAAGGCATCAAACAGGCCCAAACGGTGATTCTGGCCACCGCCAATGGCCACGGCATATTTTTGTGCGATACGCAGACCCGGAAGCGTTTTACGAGTATCTAATAATTTGGTGTTTAAACCTTGCAGCTCTTTGACATAGTGGGCGGTTTTAGTCGCAACCGCAGACAGCGTCTGGACAAAGTTTAGCGCAGGGCGCTCCACGGTGAGTAGGCTACGTGCAGATCCGGCCAGTTTTAAAAAGGCTTGATTGGCTTGAACGTGATCACCATCATTTTTCAGCCAGGTCACTTCAATACTGGGATCATAGGCCTGAATCAAGGCATTTACCCAAGGCTGGCCGGCTAAAACCATGTCTTCACGGCTAATGATGGTGGCAGTGGCCTGTTCATCTTCAGGAGTCAGCAGGGCGGTAATATCACCGTCACCGATATCTTCAGAAAGTGCCTGTTGAATATTGATCTGAATGGACTGGTCTAGCAAAGCTTGAGATATGCGCATGAGTATTTCCGTATCTTTTTTAAGCCGTGAAAATTGCGCCTTATCTTAGCACCGTTACATAAAAGATGAGCGATTTTTCATCCAGTTTGCCGGGATGAATTGAGATTTGTCCTTGAAAGTTTTAGCATGAAGCCGGCTGCAATGCTGATCTTGCAGATTTTATTTTTGGGGAGAACGGTTTTATGCAACAGGCAGCTGAGTTTCAGGTCAAGGACGGGCAACTAATCGGTGCACGTCAAATCCCGTCTCCCAATTTTAATCAGCGGCCAGAACAGACCGAGATTCAATTGCTGGTGATTCATAATATCAGCCTGCCACCTTCCCAGTTTGGCGGCGGTTATATTGAACAGTTTTTTCAGAACCAGCTGGATTGGTCAGTACATCCCTATTTTCAAACCATTGAAGGGATGCAGGTGTCGACCCATCTGCTAATTTTAAGAACGGGAGAAGTACTGCAATTTGTTAATTTCAATGACCGTGCCTGGCATGCCGGCCGCTCGACCTATTTGGGCAAAAAAGAATGTAATGATTATTCGATCGGGATCGAGCTGGAAGGCAGTGACGATTTGCCTTTTGCAACCGCACAGTATGAAGCCCTGGTCAAAGTGGCTGCCTGTTTGCAAGATTATTATCCTAAAATTCAGCAGCATATTGCCGGACATTCGGATATTGCACCGGGCCGCAAGACCGATCCGGGACCATATTTTAACTGGGCTGATTTTCGTACACAGCTACAGCATTATAAAAACACCTCAAGCTCGCTTGAGCGATGAAATTAAGCAATGAACTTCTGATAAAAGTTTCATTACAATAGCCACAAATTTATACATTAGGTGAATAGGATGGCGCTTTGGCGTTCGACCGTCATTGTCAGTGCGATGACCATGTTGTCACGCGTACTGGGATTGGTTCGAGATATTGTTTTACTGAATGTCTTTGGTGCTGGTAAGGACTTCGATACTTTCGTCGTCGCATTTCGTATCCCCAATTTTTTCAGGCGTTTATTTGCCGAAGGCGCATTTTCACAGGCGTTTATTCCGGTACTGACCGAATATAAGACCAGTCGCACGCATACTGAAGTCCAGATCCTGATCAGCCGGGTATTTGGCTGTCTGGCCACGGTCATGACCACGTTGACCATGGTCGCGATCATTGCTGCGCCATTGATCATGTATATCTATGCGCCCGGTTTTCATAGCGATCCTGAAAAATTCGCTCTGGCGACCGACATGTTCCGCCTGACCATTCCTTATTTGTTGTTCATGTCACTGACGGCTTTTGCCAGCAGTATTCTGAACAGTTATGGCTCTTTTAGTACCCCGGCTTTTGCACCAGTCTTGCTGAATGTGGCGATGATTGCCGGGGCGCTCTGGCTTACGCCGTATATGGCCGAGCCGATTATGGCGCTGGGCTGGGCAGTGATCATTGCCGGTATTTTACAGCTGGCGATCCAGATTCCTGAATTGTGGCGTAAAAACCTGCTGATTCCACCGAAAATTGATTTCAAGCATGAAGGCGTAGATCGCATCATGAAGTTGATGCTGCCGGCATTATTTGGTGTATCTGTCACGCAAATTAATCTATTGTTAAATACCATTTGGGCTTCATTCATGCAGGATGGTTCGGTATCCTGGCTGTATAGTGCCGAGCGTATGACCGAATTGCCGCTGGGTCTGATCGGTGTTGCAATTGGTACCGTGATTTTGCCGTCCTTATCGGCACGGCATACTGAGCAAAATCCGGAAAAATTCCGTGGCATGATGGACTGGGCAGCCAAAGTTATTGTGATGGCAGGCCTACCCGCCAGTATTGCACTGTTTATGCTGTCGACCCCGATCATTCAGGCCCTGTTTGAACGTGGCCAGTTCACCTTTGAAGATACCCAGATGACGGCTTTGGCGCTGCAATGTATGAGCGGTGGTGTGATTGCCTTTATGTTGATTAAAGTCTTTGCGCCCGGGTTTTATGCAAAGCAGGATACCAGAACCCCGGTGCGTGTCGGTCTGATGGCTGTGGCCGCCAATGCGATTCTGAACGTGATCTTTATCGGCTTGTTCAAGCTGATTGACTGGGAAGCGGAGCATATGGCCCTTGCGCTGGCCTCGACAGGTTCAGCGATGGTCAATGCTGGTCTGCTTTATTATTATCTGCATAAGCGTGATATTTTCCGTTTTGGGGCGCACTGGAAAAAAATCTTCCTGCAATTCATGTTTGCCAATGTGATGATGATGGCAGCTCTGGCCTATGCCCTGAGTTGGTATAACGCAGATGTATCACAATGGATGCGTGTGGTAGAAGTATTGATCTTATGTGTTATCGGTGTGGTAGCGTATGTTGCAGCCTTGCTGGTGGCAGGTTTTAGACCACGTCATTTAAAGCCTTAAGTTCATCTTAAAAGAAGTATTTTTGATCAAAACAGATCATTAAAATACCCATAAAAAAACAAGAGCCAGAAGGCTCTTGTTTTTTTTGAAAGCTAACACTTGCTTTGAAAAGGTCTAGCGTAAATCTAGACCTTGCCGCGCGAAAGAAAACCAACGATCGCAAGAATCACCGCAATTACCAACAAGATAATCGCAAAATCCTTAGACAAGCCTGCGACGCCACCGAAACCAAGTAGACTCGCAATTAATGCAATAACAGCAAAAATAATAGCCCAGCGAAACATATATATTCTCCATGTGTTTTTATTTTCAAATTTAGTATAGAAATAAACGATTCCAGCAACTGTTAGTGTTGTGTTGATGAACTGTCTCTGATTTAACAATAGTTTACGTGATAACAATAAAAATTTGAGACAGTAGGTCTGCAGGGTTCTGGCTGTTATAATCAGCTGATTTTTGAATATTCCGGCCCGATCATGAGCGATACTTTACGTCCCGAATTCTGGAAAAACTATTCACTTGCTGAACTGACGCAAGTCGAGTGGGAGGCCTTGTGTGATGGTTGTGGGTTGTGTTGTCTGATTAAACTGGAAGATGAAGATACTCAGGAAGTCGCCTATACCAAAGTGGCATGTAAGCTGCTGGATTGTAGCACTGCACGTTGCTCCAATTATCCAGATCGCTTGCAGTATGTGCCTGATTGTATTCAGCTCACGCCAGAGAAGCTGGAAACGATTCACTGGTTGCCTTCGAGTTGTGCCTATCGCCGGGTAGAGCAGGGTAAAAGCCTGCCATCTTGGCATTATCTGATTAGCGGTTCACGGGAAAGTGTGATTCAGGCACGCAAGTCGGCAGCAGGGCGCTGCCTGAGTGAAGCCGATATTCATGAAGATGACATCGAAGACTATATCGTACGCTGGGTGCGTTAAATCTGCCTGAGTGATTCGTTTATTGATCTGCTGGATGGAGTAGGGCCTGGGCCGAAGCACCGGCCATCGGACGATAGAAATAAAATCCCTGTCCAATCTGACAGTCACAATGGATCAGGGTGTCCAGCTGTTCTGTATTCTCGATCCCTTCCACTAGAATATCCAGTGCAATACTAGAGCCAATCTGGGTAATGGCTTTGACAATGGCCAAGGCGGACGGGTCACTGTTCATGCGTTCTACAAAGTTGCGGTCAATCTTGATGCAATCGACCGGATAGTCTTGCAAGCGGGTCAGCGAAGAATGTCCAGTGCCAAAGTCATCTAGTGAAATCTGGATTCCGGCCTGTTTCAGCAGGTTCAGGGCGCGAACCACATAATTAGCACCATGTTCGGATAGGCTCTGCTCGGTAATTTCTAGTTCAACTTTATGTGCGGGAATATCAAAGTTGGACAGGCGTGCCAACAGTTTTTCGGCATAGTCATCGCGCAGGAATTCGACCGGTGCAGCATTGATGGAAATCGGTAACAGATCCAGACCTTGCGCCTGCCAGCGACTCATATCTGCAAAGACTTTCAGTTGCATGGTCTCACTGATGCGTGAGGCCAGCTCATAGTCCTGAAAGGCAGCAAAAATTTCGGAAGGTAACTGAATGTTCTGATTCTGATCTTGCCAGCGTAATAGTGCTTCGAAACCAATCACTGCACCATCAGAAAGACGTACTTTAGGTTGGTAATAGGGAATGATCTGATCGGCGAGAATAATTTTGCGTGCCAGAGTCAGCTGCTTGGTCATATTTTCCAGTGAACCGCACATTTCCTGATTGAACATGCGGATGCCACCACGACCACTATTTTTCAGGTCGTTTAAGGCGATATCAGCACATTTCAGCAAATTAGAAGTATTTAAGGCATCACGTGGATAGATGGCACAGCCAATACTCATGGCACTGCTGATGCTATTGCCGACATAATTGATGGGCTGATCCAGCTGGGCATAGGCCATTTGCGCCGTTGCCAGCAGCTGTTCTTCACTTTCCAGATTTTTCACCAGCACAGCAAATTCATCGCCACCCAAACGGGCGATGATGGTATTCGGACCGAAACAGGTCTGGAAGCGTTTGCCTAAGACATGTAGCAGATGATCACCAGCAATATGGCCCAAGGTGTCATTGATATGCCGGAAATAGTCCAGATCGATCAGCAGTAAACCCGCTATGGTCTGTTGTTGTTTGGCCTTTAACAGTACCTGTTTAAAGGTTTTATAGAAGGTACTGCGATTATACAGGCCGGTGAGTTCATCCCGTTTAATCACTTCTTTTAAACGTGTTTCTGCAATTTTTTGCTGACTAATATTGCGTGATACACAGAGAATATTTTGGGTAATATTGTGCTGATCCAGAATCGGGGTGAGCAGATGATCCCAATATTGGATTGGTTGATCTTTAATCTGAACTTTGCTGGAGAAACGGCTGTTTAAGCCTTGGGCTGCCTGTTTCAGAGCACGTTGCCCGGATTTTCGGGCTTCAGGGGTTAAGCGATTTAACCAGCACAATGAACGGTCTTGATTTTGTCCTGCGGTCTCACTTACTTGTGCCAGACAGCCAGACTGGTTGCTATGTCGAATCTCGCCTTCAGGGCTGATAATGTTAATGCAGTCTGCGCTGGCATCCAGCATGTTTTCCTGGGTTGAAACAATCTGAGAAAGTTGCTGCTGGATTTCAAAATAATCATGCACATCGGTCAGGGAAACTGCCCATTGCAGCAAATGTTCAGGTTCATGATGAAATTTTACGGCTAGGGTACACATGCGATAATGGGTATCACTGCGTTTAATCCGGCACTGGGTTTCAAAATTCTGATGCTGATCCAGCGCAGCATGCCACTGCGCTAAAAATAGCTGCAAGTCCTCGGTATGAATAAAACTCTGCCATTGCAGATGACCCTGTTCATTCAGGTTCACGCCAAGATAATCAGTCAAGGCATCGTTAAAATATTGCAGATGTTTTTTGTTGCTGACCCACAAGGGTTGCGGTAAGGCATCGATCAGATTTTTTAACAAAACCGATTCAGACAAGTGAACGTGGGGTGCAATCAGTGATGATGACGTCAGTGGCTTAGACCGACTCACAGCTCCCTGTTCAAATTTATCATGCTTCATGCATTCACCACTACAACCCAAAAGTGCCCAAGGGGCGAGATAAGTTTCTTTTAATTAGAATAAACAATATGAAAATTACACTGTAATTAATTCACAATTAATCATGTTCAAATTATTCGCTTTTATAGAGATTAATTCATTCAGAATTAAAAAAATAGAGGATATCTCCATAAATTAATTTTTTATGCTTGATGTTTGTATTCTTGGAATCAAAACTGCTGGTGTTAGAATGAGATCAGAATTTAGTTTGAGCCAATAATAATATGTCAGATAGTCATATCCCGCTTCCAGAACGCTTACGGCCACGCGACCTTACACAGATTATCGGGCAGGAACATTTGCTGGGAGAACATGCGCCCTTACGTCAGATGATTGATCAGGGGCATCTGCCTTCGATCATTTTCTGGGGACCTCCCGGAGTCGGAAAAACTACCATTGCCTTACTGCTGGCTCAAGCGGTAGACCGGCCTTTTATCAGCCTGTCTGCCCTGAATACCGGCGTGAAAGAACTGCGTGAAATCATTGCCGAAGGTGGTGATTTGCTGACGCCAGTGGTATTTATTGATGAAATTCACCGTTTTAATAAATCCCAGCAGGACGCGCTGTTAAATGCGGTCGAGAAAGGGAAAATTACCTTAATTGGCGCCACCACCGAAAACCCGTCTTTTGAAGTGAATAGTGCCTTATTATCACGTTGTCAGGTGTATAGCCTGAATGTATTGAGTGCTGAATCGATTCAGACCTTGTTGATGCAAGCCTTACAAAATGACTCTTTCTTGCAGGAAAGACATATCCTGATTGAAGAATTTGATGCCCTGATCCAGTTCGCGGCAGGAGATGCCCGCAAGGCGCTAAATTTACTGGATCTGATTGCCAGTACCTTTGAAGCAGATATGGAAAATATCATCACTAATGCGGTAGTGGTGAAAGTCGCACAGCAGAATATCGCCCGTTATGACAAGTCCGGTGAGCAGCACTATGATCTGGTGTCGGCCTTCATCAAGTCGATTCGCGGCAGTGATCCGGATGCAGCCTTGTACTGGATGGCACGCATGCTCAAAGGCGGCGAAGATCCGGTGTTTATTGCACGGCGCATGTTGATTGCCGCATCCGAAGATATCGGCAACTCGAATCCGAATGCTTTGCTGTTGGCAGGGGAATGTTTCCGTTCGGTGCAGGCCGTGGGAATGCCAGAATGCCGGATTATTTTGGGGCAATGTGCAGTTTATCTGGCGACCAGTGCTAAAAGTAACAGTACCTATCTGGCGATTAACAAGGCGATGGAACTCGCAGATAAAACTTCAAATTTGCCAGTGCCTTTGCATTTAAGAAATGCGCCAACCAAGCTGATGAAAGAGCAGGGCTATGGCGTGGATTATCTGTATCCGCATAATTATCCTGAGCATTTTGTGCTACAGGAATATATGCCGCCAGAACTGAAAGATACCAAACTGTATGAATCAGCACGTAATAAACGTGAAGTTGAAGGGGAGCGTTTACAGCAACGCCGTTGGCAACAGCAACAACAGCAGCAATAAACTGAGTATCTCAACCGATTGAACAGAATAAAAAAAGCCCAATTCAAGGTGAATTGGGCTGAAAGTAGGATGTTTTTTGAGGGAGATAACATCCTAGAGGGTAGAGGAGAAATCTGGTCGGCAAATATGGAGTGAAGTGCATCGACTCACTGATTTGCCTAGTATGAGATAATATTAATGCATGTGGTTTTTGATGTAAAAACGATCATTTTAATAATAAAAATTTATTTTTCCGATTAAAAGCCGAAAATAAAAAACCGAGCTAAAAAGCTCGGTTTTTTCGAATCTGCGCATTTACAGATTAGATGTTGTCCAGGTCGATACCTAAACGGTCAGCCACTTCTTCATAGGCTTCAACCACGCCGCCTAAACCTTGACGGAAACGGTCTTTATCCAGTTTTTTCTTGGTGTCTTTGTCCCATAGACGGCAACCGTCTGGAGAGAATTCATCACCCAGTACGATACGGTCGTGGAACACGCCGAATTCAAGTTTAAAATCGACCAGAATCATATTCCCTGCGTCAAACAATGCTTTAAGCACGTCGTTCACTTGGTAAGTCAATTCTTTCATTTTCGCCAATTGTTCAGCAGTTGCCCAACCTAAAGCAATGGCTTGTGACTCATTGACCATTGGATCACCAAGCGCATCATCTTTAAAGAACAATTCAAATGTTGGAGGAGTCAGTTCCTTGCCTTCTTCCACACCCAGGCGGCGGCATAAAGAACCTGCTGCATAGTTACGGATCACACATTCAACCGGGATCATATCCAGTTTTTTTACCAGCACTTCATTTGGAGTCAATAGCTTTTCAAAGTGGGTCTCAATTCCCGCTTCTGCCAGTTTTTCCATAATGAAGGCGTTAAAACGGTTGTTCACCTTGCCTTTACGATCTAGTTGCTCAATTTTTTCGCCATTGAATGCTGAGGCATCATCGCGAAAGACTAAAATCAGATGGTCTGAACTGTCTGTGGTGTAGACAGATTTCGCTTTACCAGTATAGAGCAAGGTTTGTTTTAACATGAGGGAACCTTTTACAAAAAAAATGCCTAGAAATGTCTAGGCTGGCCAATTTTGGTAAATCTGGTTGAGCAGTTCTGCAGCTTTTTCACGGTCGGCAAAACTGTTATCGGCATTGAACACAGCGAGGTTATTACTTGAACCGACAGAAGATAATCTTAATACATAGATCTGCTGATCAACCTTAATCGTGACTTCATAACGATTTTTGCTCTGCGCAACGATGCTATGATTCAGACTGCTGAGGGTGGCAAGTGTATATTGCCAAATTGTAGCAGAATTTCCCTCAATTTTAAGCAGCGGATTAAGATTTCCGTCAGTGACCAACTGTGGTCGACCCACCGTATTGGTTTCGGTTAGATCAGCTGTATTTGAGTTTTCAGTCTGGGCTTGTGGGCGTGGCAAGGCAAAACGGTTGCCACGCTGGTTTTCAAGCTTCGGTGCATGTTCAATTGCAAGCGGATCAACTGTTGGAGCAGGATACAATGGCGTTGCAGGACGAACCATGGCGCCTTCAGGATATTGTAAAGCTTCCAGGGTAGTAGTCTCTTTATAGTCTAAAGTGCCGTTATTAAAGGCCATTGAACTACAACCTGCCAAACTGAATACTGAAAGTGTAAGGCTAAGTCCTAAACGTAATTGCATAATCTTGTGCTCTTTTATTTGATAACGCCCGCTTCGACCAGTGCTTCATGAAGCGGAGCGCGATATTGTTCTGCAAGTGGTGTTAATGGAAGGCGAATACCCGTACCAATTAAGCCCATGTCATGGAGTGCCCATTTCACAGGAATTGGGTTCGATTCGCAAAATAAAATATTGTGTAAATTTGCAACCTGAGCATTTAGCTGTTCAGCTGTGGCTGCATCACCGGCAATCGCAGCTGCACACACTTCGCTCATGGCTTTCGGAGCCACGTTCGCCGTGACCGAGATATTACCTTTGGCGCCATGACCGATCAGTTGATACGCAGTTGCATCATCACCCGAATAAACAATCATATCTTTACCGACAAGGCCTTGCAGCAGTTCAGCACCGCGCGGTACATCGCCAGTCGCATCTTTAATACCGATAATTTGTGGAATATCCGCCAGACGAATCACGGTTTCATTGGCCATATCTACACCGGTACGGCCTGGAACATTATAAAGAATTTGAGGAAGATCAACAGCTTCAGCAATCGCTTTATAATGTTGGTATAAGCCTTCCTGAGTCGGTTTATTGTAATATGGCGTTACCAGTAAAGCGGCATCTGCCCCCAGCTCTTTGGCTTCGCGGGTCAGTTCGATCGCTTCACGGGTCGAGTTTGCACCTGTGCCGGCAATAATAGGAATACGTTTGTTGGCCACACGAATGATTTCTTTGATCACCTGGGTGTGTTCACTCATACTGAGAGTAGAGGCTTCGCCTGTTGTTCCAACGGCGACAATACTGTTGGTGCCCTCTGCAATGTGCCATTCAACCAGCTTCTCGAGACCCTTCCAATCTACGCTGCCATCTTCAAACATAGGGGTGACGATTGCGACTATGGAACCTTGAATGGTCTGTGCTTGCTGAGTCATTTTAAAAAACTATCCTATTTGTCCATCCGAAAGGAATGAGAAAACATAAATTGGGATGGATTTGTATTTTGATTTATAGCAAATTCAATAGATTTGCATTGAATTGAATATTGCTTATGCAAATTATGACTGATCAAACGCATAAGAACAATATGCTTTAGTAAAAGCTACTGAATTCTTTATACAAAGCCTTTTGGAAACAATCAAGTAATAAATAAGATGATTTATAAAGCAAAATCCTGAGACCAAAGTTATGTCTCCAGTCTAGACAATGGAGGAGATTACCCCAAATGAAGCCAATAATGATAAGGCTTGTGCAAAAAGATCAGCTGAAAACTGCCATTTTTATGCCTTTTAATTTTGGATTAATAGTTATATTGGATAAATTGAGA
This sequence comes from Acinetobacter sp. RG5, assembly GCF_031844265.1. Taxonomy (GTDB): domain Bacteria; phylum Pseudomonadota; class Gammaproteobacteria; order Pseudomonadales; family Moraxellaceae; genus Acinetobacter. Next base: position 12,987 of record NZ_JAUZUV010000005.1, read on the forward strand.
CCTCGTACATCTTGATCGCACTCTCGCACCAAAACAAATAAAGCCAAAAACGACTAAGACTAATCTTTTTTAAATATCAATAAATTGAGAATTTTTTTTCTTATCGGTTAATTTTTTAACTTGATGTATAAGCCTTAAAGTCTAAGTCTTGAACTTTATGGTGTTCTGATTAAGTGTTTTTGCGACTTTATCTGGTCTTATCCTATTTTTATCTGCCTCTACTCCTTTGGGAATATCCAAGCAAAACGTTCAACTTATTGATAGTTATTTCTGCAATCAGGCTCATAGATGATGGCTGTCTTTTGTAACGCTGATTGAACAAGGATAATCCAATGGAAAAATCAGACAATAAGCATGCTATCGTCACGGTCGCGATCTGTTTTCTGATTGCGGTGATTGAAGGCTTAGATATTCAGGCAGCCGGAATTGCTGCTGCAGGTATTCGTGAGCATTTTGGTCTCGATAGTTCCCAGTTGGGTGTGTTTTTTAGTGCAGGGATTCTGGGTTTATTACCGGGTGCACTGGTTGGTGGGCGATTTGCGGACCGTATTGGCCGTAAGAAAGTCTTAATCTGGTCGACAGCAGTGTTTGCTGTATTTACCTTATGTACGGTTTGGGTCAATAGCTTTAACAGCTTGCTGGCAGTGCGTTTCCTGGCTGGAGCAGGGCTAGGTGGCGCGATGCCGATTCTGATCACACTCGCCTCTGAAGCTGTCTCTCCACAAAATCGTGGTCGTGCAGTCGGCTTGATGTACTGCGGCATGCCAGTCGGTGCAGCGATTTTGTCTTTGATTGCTGCGACGGAATTTGGTGCCAACTGGAAAAATGTTTTCTATCTCGGTGGTCTGTTACCGATTTTTGCCATTCCGCTAATGATGCTATTTTTGCCTGAATCGAAGGAATACCTGAAAGCACAGAACAAAACGGCAGCAGAACTTGCTGTTGCACCGCAGGGTTCATTCAAGGACCTGTTTAATTCGCACAACCTGTTGCGTACGCTGTGTATCTGGGTGAGCTACTTCTTTACCTTGATGGTGGTTTACATCATGTTGAGCTGGCTGCCATCATTGTTTATGGAACTTGGCTTCACACGTAAGGATGGTTCAACCGCACAGTTCTACTTCATGGTTACAGCGACGATTGGTACGATTATTTTGGGTATGCTGACCGACCGCTGGAAGAAAGCCTATGTGATCCTGTTGATGTACGGTGGTATTTTGGCAGGTCTACTGGCGCTGAATGGGGCAAGCTCGCTGAACCAGATGTATATGGCAGCCGCATTGGCCGGTGCCTTCGTGATTGGCTGTCAGGGCGTACTGTATGCCTTCGGTAGTATCGTGTATCCGACTGAAGTGCGTGGTACTGGTGTTGGTGTTGCGTCTGCAGTTGGCCGTATCGGTGCCATGCTGGGTCCAGTCATTGCCGGTCAGTTATTGACAGCAGGTTTTGGTGCTGCGGGAGTCATTAGCGCTGCGATCCCATGTATCATCATCTCTGCATTATGTATGCTGTTCCTGGTGAACCGCACTAAAGTGTAATGTTCCAGGGTTTTAAAAAGCCTGCTTTTGCAGGCTTTTTTATTTTCAGAATTTAAGAATTAAATATACTGTTTTCTAATTAGAAAGGCTCATCACTTTATATCTTAAAACTTATTTTTTGTAGAGATCTAGCTTGATACAAGCCCGGAACTCATCTCATATTTGTCAAAAACAATGAATCTATTGATCTGCTCATATACACATGCCGAGAATACACAGTCATGCCATTTTTAACCGTAGAGCTAAAAATCCTGAGGTATTTTGCGCTATGCTTGGGCATAAATCGAGATTTCAATGGATGAAAACAGATGCAGAATAATGTTGCTTTACTGGTCGTAGACGTACAAAGAGGATTTACCCCGGGAGGCAATCTGGCTGTAGCCAATGCTGACCAGATTATTCCAAATATTAATCTATTGGGGCAGCATTTTAAGCATATTATCCTGACCCAAGACTGGCATCCGGACAACCATATTTCTTTTGCAGACAACCACCCCGGCAAAGTAGCCTATGACAGCATTCAGCTGGATTATGGCACTCAGGTCTTATGGCCAAAGCATTGTGTGCAAGGGACACGCGATGCCGAACTGCATCCGGATTTAAATTTACCGCAAGCACAACTCATCATTCGCAAGGGTTTTCATTCCCAGATCGACAGTTACTCGGCCTTTATGGAAGCTGACCAGAAAACCCCGACGGGTCTTGCTGGCTATCTGCGTGAACGTGGGATTGATACCGTATTTGTGGTCGGGATTGCTACGGACTTTTGTGTGGCCTGGACTGCAATCGATGCTTGCAAACTGGGCTTTAAAACCTATGTGATTGCCGATGCCACCAAGGGCATTGACCTGAATGGTTCCTTGCAACATGCCTGGCAGGATATGCTGTCGCATGGCGTGAAACGTATCTATGTGAAAGATATTGTTCAAGCAGCTTAACACTGGATAGGGATAGAACTTAATATCCCTTTGATCTTATTTATATTTGAATATAAAAATTCAGGCATCAACGGGTGCCTGTTTTATCTTGCTTTTTCTCCCTTAATGTCACCTGGATGAAACCCATGTCAGCCTTGCTCCAGTTTAGTCAATTTGTCCAAAAAACCTTTGCTTTATGGGTGCTGCTTTTTTCCGGCATTGCCTTGATGATCCCTGAAGTTTTTGTCTGGTTACGGGCTTATATTCCGTGGATGTTGGGCATCATCATGTTCGGCATGGGCATGACCATGACCGTCGGAGATTTTAAAAGTGTCTTGCAAAGTCCGAAGGCAGTAGCGATTGGCGTCGTCGCCCAGTTTATGGTGATGCCGGGTTTGGCCTTTTTGCTGTGCAAGCTGTTCCAGCTGCCACCAGAGATTGCCATCGGGGTAATCTTGGTGGGTTGCTGTCCGGGCGGAACTGCATCCAATGTGATTACCTATATGGCCAAGGGCAATACTGCCTTGTCGGTCGCCTGTACCTCGGTTTCGACTTTACTGGCGCCCATTTTAACTCCGGCCATTTTCTATGTGTTGGCCAGTCAGTGGATTGAGATCAATGCCTGGTCGATGCTGGTGTCGATCTTACAGGTGGTGTTATTCCCGATTATTCTGGGCTTAATCGTACGGGCGCTACTCAAGCAAAAAGTCACGGCCTATATTCAGGTCATGCCGTTGATTTCTGTGATTGCGATTGTGGCAATTGTCGCGGCGATTATTGCCGGCAGTAAAGCCCAGATTCTGGAGTCTGGGTTAATGATTTTAGGAATCGTGGCCTTACACAATGGTATGGGCTATTTACTGGGTTATTGGGCCAGTCGTATATTTCACTTGGCAGAAATAGACTGTCGTGCAGTATCCATTGAAGTCGGTATGCAGAATTCTGGTCTGGGTGTGGCTTTGGCGGCAACCCATTTTGTTGCATCTCCAATGACAGCTTTGCCAAGCGCCATTTTTAGCCTGTGGCATAATATTTCAGGGCCAGCTTTAGCCACTTATTGGGCTGCCAGACAAACTGAAAAAACAGACACCTAATTGCAGTTTGATGACAGCGCGCAACAAGCCAGAGGATGATTTTTTATAATTTTAAAAATTAAAATATTAATTTATATGGATTTATCGAACTTTGTAACATAAGTGTCATGAAGTCTGCCTAAGATCGCCCCTCAATGATGTGAAACAACAGACTGTAATCAGCAGCATTGAGAGGGCATGGAACAATTTCAGCATTCGTCAGCGACCTATTTTAATCGGGAACTTTCCTTATTTGAATTTCAGCGTCGTGTCTTGGCACAAGCACTTGATCCGAATTTACCGATTTTAGAGCGCTTAAACTTCCTGATTATTTTTTCCCGTAATCTGGATGAGTTTTTTGAAATCAGGATTGCCGGGCTGATGAAACAGCAAGACCTGAATGCGACTACCCGGACGCCTGATGCTGTACCCACCGAGCTGATTCTACAAGAACTGTCCCAGTCCATTCATGCCACAGTTAACAAACAGTATGAGGTGCTGAATCATGCGATTTTGCCTGAACTTCAGGCGCAAGGGATTCAGTTTCTTCAATACCAGGATCTTCTGGAAAAACATAAGGCCTGGATTGCAGCCTTTTTTGCCAAAGAAGTGCAACCGGTATTGACCCCGATCAGTCTGGATCCTTCACATCCTTTTCCACGTTTGGTGAATAAAAGTCTGAACTTTATTATCAGCTTGGAAGGTAAAGATGCCTTTGGCCGTGAAATCGAGATGGCGATTGTGCCAGCACCACGTTCCTTACCGTGCCTGATTAAAATTCCGGAAGACGTCACCGGAAACAATACCACCCAGATTTTTCTGACTGCGATCATTCAGCAGCATATCAGTGATTTGTTCCCGGGCATGAAAGCGACCGGATGTTATGCTTTTCGGGTCACCCGCAACGCCGATCTGGTACTGTCAGAAGATGTTGATGATCTGGCAGTGGCTTTAAAAGACGAACTGTGTTCGCGCCGCTTTGGTCGTGCAGTACGTCTGGAAATTGAAAATGACTCTCCACAGAATATCATCGACTATTTGCTAGATGAATTTGATTTGACGGAACAGGAACTGTACCGGATTGATGGACCGATCAATTTGTCCCGTCTGAGTACCAGCTTTGAGCGTCCGGAATTAAAGTATCCGCATTTTAGTCCGGTCATTCCGAAAATTTTCCGTAAACAGAAAAGTATTTTTGAAATTTTAAAGGTACAGGATGTACTGCTGCATCATCCTTTTGATTCATTCCAGCCGGTGATTACTTTACTGCGCGAAGCGGCCAAGGACCCGGCGGTGCTGGCGATCAAGCAGACGCTGTACCGTAGTGGGCCAGACTCAGAAATCGTTCAGGTGCTGGCAGAGGCTGCACGGAATGGCAAGGAAGTCACGGCTGTGATTGAACTGCGGGCGCGTTTCGATGAAGAATCCAATATTATGGTGGCCAATATCCTGCAAGAAGCCGGGGCAGTGGTGGTCTATGGTATCGTCGGTTATAAGACCCATGCCAAAATGATTCTGATCGTCCGGCGTGAAAATCAGGAATTACTGCGTTATGCGCATTTGGGCACCGGAAACTATCATGCCGGTAATGCCCGAATGTACACCGATTACGGCCTGATGACCACACAGCCGGATATCTGTGAAGATGTGCACCGCATGTTCCAGGAATTGACCGGCATGGGCAAAATGGCCAAACTGAAAGCCTTGCTGCATGCACCGTTTACCCTGCATAGCGAACTGCTGAAACTGATTGACCAGGAAAAGGCATTTGCTCTGGCTGGCAAAGCCGCCCATATCATCATCAAAGTGAATGCGTTGACTGAACCGCAATTGATTGCTGCCTTATATCAGGCTTCGCAGGCTGGGGTAAAAATTGACCTCATTGTCCGTTCAATCTGCTGTCTGATTCCACAAGTCACCGGCATGTCAGAAAATATTCAGGTACGTTCAATCGTTGGGCGTTTCCTGGAACATACCCGGGTCTATTATTTTGAGCATGGCGGCGCCAAGAAACTGTATTGTGCCAGTGCTGACTGGATGGGGCGCAACCTGTTTTCCAGAGTTGAAACCTGTTTCCCGGTGCTGGATCCAGAGCTGAAAAAACGGATTTATAAAGATGGCCTGATCAGCTATTTAAAAGATTGTCACAATGCCTGGGAGTTAGATGCCGATGGTCAGTGGCATAAAGTCCCCTGTCAGAATCCGGTCCAGCCTTATAATGCCCAGCAATATCTGCTGGAACAAAAACAGTTAAAAATTTAAGGGATAGGCCAAGACACACTGGCGTATTTTTTATACCCATAAAAAAGCCGGATGTTGAATCCGGCTTTTTTAATTGCAACATTCAAGGATATTTATGAGGCTTTGGACTGTTTGGATTTTAGAATTTCGGTTCTAAAAGTCTGTGCCAGCTCGGCGCTTTCAGCATCCATCCCATTCACCACAAAAGCATGACGGGTCAGGACATTGGTTGGATTCGGCATGCTGACCAGCTGGAAGTGATCACTCACATCTTTCAGCAAGGTATTCGGTACATGCAAGGCACTTTCTTTCGCGACCAAATGCTGAGTCAGACGCTCAGCGGCCTGTACCGAGCTGAGCTGCATCTCCTCGACTTTAGAGGCAATCGCGCTGCGGGTTTGTAGCACAAAACGTTTTTCTTCACGATAACGTTTATACAGCACTTCCGAAAGCAGCTGGAACACGGCACTGATCATGGTCAGGCAGGCCAGGGCATTCGGTTTGTCTGCTGCGATACTGATGGTGGCACCTTTTTCATCAAATTTATGTACGGTACAAATATCAGAACTATTTAACTTATAGCGTTGCACACAGAGTTCGGTGGCTTTATTCAGGAAAATCTGACAAAGATTGAAATAAGGCACCGAAACGGTTTTATTCACGCTATCCAGTAACTGTTTTGGATCGTAGAACTGGATGTTTAAGCTCAGGCTATCGCTCTCCTGTACCGCCGGCTTATGTTCTTTTTCTTTGGCTTTGTTTTTCACTGCCTGTTGGGCTTGGGCAATCGCCAGTGCCGCATTATGCTTTTCCTGTTCCAATGCCTGGGTCAGGGTCTGAATCTCGAATTTCAGCCGCGATTCGTTATTGATGCGCGCCAGATATTCGGTTCGGCTTGGACGTGCCACGGCACGATAAACGACCCAGAGCAGACCATGAATGATGAAAGAGAACAGAATTGCCAGCCATTGCGTGCGCAGAATTTCACCAATACTTGGCTCAATCAGGGTGATTTCAATCACACCGACTTTTTTCTCATTTTGCAGCGCATCACGGACAAAAACTTCACCCTCGCGGGTTTTGGTCAGTCCGCCAGTGGCTAAAACCTGAGCTTTCGCATCCAGAATCCGGATGGAAGCGACACTTGGATTGGTGGCATAACGATTTGCCAGCAACGCCAGAGAAACGCGGTTGGGCGGTTCAAGCTCAGACAGGCTGTCTGTCACCAGTTGACTGGTGATCAGCTGTCCCTGATTGGCACGGTTTTCATTCAGTTGGTGAGTGGTTGCCAATACCAGTAAAAAGGTATGCAGAGCAAAACTTACAATCAATAGGCTAGCAAATAGCCCTTGTCTAGGCGCATTCAACGTAAACTTCCAAGGCAATTCTGTTCAATTTCGATTATGATTCTAACAATAGTTGTAGCTCAGACCCGAGTCAATTCATGCGAGAAATCATTCTTATATCATTCTTAGGACCTGACCAGCCTAATCAATTTACACGATTAATGCAGGTTTTGTCCGCCCATTCCCTACAGATTTTAGATGTAGGGCAAGCGGTTATTCATAATCAGTTAACCTTAGGTATTGTTGTAGCCTCTGAAGACCAGACAGCGACAGCATTAGCCATGAAGGAGATCCTGATTCTAGCACATGATATCGGGTTAACTGTGCGCTTTAAACCGATCTCTGCGACTGAATATGATCAGTGGGTCAAAGAAGGTGGACGCACACGTTATATCGTAACGGCATTGGCCCCTGAATTAAATGCCTCTCATCTGCAAGCCGTGACCCAGATTGTCTCGGGTCAGGGTTTTAATATTGAAACCGTGACCCGTCTGTCTGGCCGTCCAGCTTTAGATGGTCAGAGTGCCGGGCCAAAACGTGCCTGTGTCCAGTTCGGTTTAAGTGGACAGATGCTGGATGCTGCTGCCATGCGCGCGGCCTGTCTCAGCCTGTCGAATGAACTGAATGTCGATGTTGCGGTGCAGGAAGACAATGCCTATCGCCGTAACCGCCGTCTGGTTTGCTTCGATATGGACTCAACCCTGATCGAGCAGGAAGTTATTGACGAACTGGCAATTGAAGCCGGTGTTGGTGAGCAGGTTGCAGAAATTACCGAACGTGCCATGCAAGGCGAGCTGGATTTCCAGCAAAGTTTCCGTGCCCGTGTCGCCTTGTTAAAAGGTATGGACGCATCGGTACTCCCGAAAATTGCCGAGCGCCTGACCATTACCGAAGGGGCTGAACGCCTGATTTCGACTTTAAAAGCATTGGGCTACCGTACTGCAATTCTTTCTGGCGGTTTTCAGTATTTTGCGGAATATCTGCAAACTAAACTGGATATTGATGAAGTGCATGCCAATGCGCTCGATGTGCAGGATGGTGTCGTTACCGGTGAAGTCAAAGGTCATATCGTCGATGGCGCACGCAAAGCCTTCTTGCTCGGTGAAATCGCCCAAGAAATGGGGATTTCCCTGGAACAAACCATCGCAGTCGGTGATGGCGCCAATGACTTGCCAATGTTATCCATTGCAGGACTCGGTGTGGCTTTCCGTGCCAAACCATTGGTACGCCAAAATGCCAATCAGGCGATTTCTAGCGTCGGTCTGGATGGGGTGCTGTATCTGCTCGGCGTACATGATAAAGACCTGAACCGTGCATAAGTACAGGCTTTGATTGATTTTAAATGCGACCTTTGGGTCGCGTTTTTTATTGCTTATGATGTGAGTGATATAAGGAATATCTGAAATATGGCTACAAAAACATCGATCATCTTAAACGGGAAAATAATTTTTTCACTTAAAAAAACTACTGATAATTTTGTAATGACACGCCAACATTGGCGCAGTCGTTGATCCACAAAAATGTGAAAAGCAAAAAATGTAATGACAATATAATATCGCGACAAAGTATGTCGTTAGGCTGGATGACAGGACTTTTTTTATGCAAAAAACTCAGCATAATGCAGGCATAGAGATACAAATCAACAGATTCCATTTTATTGATTTAACGAAATTCAATAGATAGAAGCGTTGCAATATCAAGCGGAAACTATCTATCTGGATGGAGGGGGTTATATGGTAACAGCGAATTTAGCAACGATTGTGGGCTTCAGTTTAGTCGCTTTAGCTGTGCTTGCTGTGTTCTTCTCGCCTTATCGTCGCTGGTTAAGCTTTATGGCGGCCGGGATGCTGGTATGGGGCCTGATCGAGGTGATTCGTGTAGGAACTCAAACCTGGTTTGAGCTACCAATGACGTATAGTTATCTGAGCGCGTTAACTGCGGTCATGATGGTCGTGACTGGCCTGTTGTTGCGTGAAGATCGTCGTGCTGAGCGTGCTTTAGCAAAACGCCGTTGCATCGAACATACGCCAGTGTATGAAGACGACCAGCAGCAGCTTTCAAGCCGTTAATTCTACAAGTTGCAATGAAAAAAATGCACCCATGGGTGCATTTTTCAGTTTGGAAATATGATACAAACTGCATAATCCACCTAGTCCAGAACTATGCTAGGATATTTGTCAATTTTCGTACAATTAGAATAGGCATCCTCCATGAAACTGTCATCCATTCCTGTGTTAAAACTTCCTCTTATCGATATGAGTACAGATCCGCTGGACTTACTGGTCGCAGGTCTAGCTTTACGTATGAAGCAGTTGGCACGTACCAGCCCAAAATTCATTGAACTGGTACATGGACGTCAATTCCGTATTCAGATTGGTACGGATGAAGGCATGGCACGTCAGATTATTGTGGATAACGGTCATATCGATACGGTTTCGGGTGATGCTGAAAAAGCTGATTTTGTGTTGCAGTTTGCTGACAGTGAGCAGGGTGTAAAGACCTTGGTCAAAGGTGACCCGACGGCATTTATGACCGGCATGCAAAGTGGCACGATCAAAATGGAAGGTGACTTCGGCCTGCTGGTCTGGTTTAACCAAGTGGCGAAGATGATTCCACCAAAATTGCCAAAGCCAGTCAAAGAAAAAGTGAAAATGGTACGTCAGTTTATTAAAGAAAAAACTGGTCGTTAAGTTTAGAGCTAATCTTTAAAAATAACTAAAAACCGATTGCATGCAAATGTAATCGGTTTTTTAATGGATAAGTCGAAAAAAATAATAATCAGAGTGATATGAAAATAATCTATGTAGGGTTGATCTTGATTATGCTTATTTCCTGTAAGCCTGCTCCGAATGATATTGATATTGTGTTGGAAAATCAGAGTGAACAGCATTTAGCTGTCGTCATCATTCAATATAAGGGTGGAGAGAAAAAACTAAAAAATATTGCTGTAGGAGACAGCATTGCTTTTAAGATCCATCCCAGCGGAGATACAGGGCTAACAATCTTCGGATTGCCTTTACCCAATCATCCGCAAGGGGGAGGCCGCAGTGAAGCAATACCTAATAAACTTCCATTGACTAAGTTTGCAGCCGTGAATAATTATATTGAAGCAGGCAGCTCCGGCGATATCAGGATTAAAATCAATTCAAATATGGAAGCGGATACCACGCTCAATCTAAAATCAAAGTACTGATAAAAATAAATTATTCAACTTCTAAATTAAACGTCACCGGTCCATCATTGACCAGATGCACTTTCATGTCAGCGGCAAAAATACCGGTTTGCACATGTTCAAACTGGCTTTGGGCATATTCTACCAGCTGCTCATAAAGTGCTTTAGCCTCGGCAGGCGGCATAGCTGGGCCAAAGTCTGGACGTAAACCCTTCTGGGTCTGTGCCATCAAGGTAAATTGTGAAACCAGCAATAAACCACCGTCGGCCTGGGCAACGTTCCAGCCCATTTTACCCTGTTCATCATCAAAGAAGCGGTATTTCAATATCTTATCAATCAGCTTTTTGCCTTTTTCCAGATTGTCATCTTTACCTAAACCTAGAAAAACCAGAATTCCTTTTTCAATTTCCCCGGTGGTTTCACCATCGACCACGACTTGGGCTTCCAGTACCCGTTGTAATAATGCACGCATAATCAATTTCAGTCAGATTTAAAAATGCCGCCATTGTAGCAAGATCAGACTCATCTATTATTAAGTTAATGTCTAAAAAACGGGCTTAATTTATTGATTATCATTGATAATATTTTAAACTATCTAAAAACACGATCGTAAGCATAAAAATTATCTGTTTTATCTATTTTTTACTCTCAAGTATCTTAGCTGCATGCAGGAAAGGTATTAAATTGAGAGATTTAGAAATGTTTAAGCGTTCATTACTTGTTGCAATGCTTGCAACGGTGACAGCTGCCCAAGCTGCGCCATTAACCAAAGATAACGGGGCACCAGTTGGCGACAACCAGAACTCGATCACTGCGGGTCCACAAGGTCCAACTTTGCTGCAAGATGTGCAAGTGGTTCAAAAACTGCAACGTTTTGGTCGCGAGCGTATTCCTGAACGTGTGGTTCACGCACGTGGTACAGGGGCTTATGGTGAATTCGTTACTACGAAAGATCTGTCTGATTTAACAATTGCTTCTTTATTCAAGGCCGGTACCAAAACTCCAGTTTTTGTGCGTATGTCTACCGTAATTCATGGTAAAGGTTCACCAGAGACTTTACGTGACCCGCACGGTTTCGCAGTGAAGTTCTATACCCAGGAAGGTAACTGGGACTTGGTTGGTAACCAGACGCCAGTCTTCTTTATCCGTGATGCGATCAAATTCCCGGATTTCATCCATGCGATGAAACCAAGCCCGGTCACCAATGTACAAGATGCCAACCGTGTATTTGACTTCCTGTCGAGCCAGCCTTGGGCAACCAACATGCTGACTTATGTTTATGGCAAGCAAGGTGTCCCAACCAGCTACCGCGAACAGGACGGTTTCGGTGTACATGCCTACAAACTGTATAACGACAAGGGCGAATACAAGTACGTGAAATTCAACTTCCGCTCTAAACAGGGTGTGAAGGGCCTGAACGTGAAAGAAGCGGCTGAACAGCAAGGTAAAGATTTCAACCACTTGACCAATGATCTTTATAACAACATCTATGCAGGTAATTTCCCGAAATGGGATCTGTATATCCAGGTGATTGATCCTAAAGATCTAAACAGCTTTGATTTTGATCCGTTAGATCCAACTAAAATCTGGCCAACTGAGCTGGTGCCAGAAACCAAAGTGGGTACTTTGACGCTGAACCGTATGCCGAAGAACTTCTTCAACGAAACTGAACAGTCGGCATTTGCGCCAGGTAATCTGGTTCCGGGCATCGAGCCATCAGAAGACCGCCTGCTACAAGGCCGCATCTTCTCTTACTCAGATACCCAAATGTACCGTTTAGGCGCGAATCACCAGCAAATTCCGGTGAACCGTCCAGTGGTAAATGTGAACAACGATAATCAGGATGGCTACATGAATATCTCTGAGCGTGACTCGGATGTGAACTATGAGCCAAGCCGTAAAGAGCCAAAAGCTGCCACTGAAAAAGCACGTGCGGTACAAACACCATTATCTGGTCATGTACAGCAAATTGGTGTGAAAGAGCAGAACTTCAAGCAGGCAGGTGAGCTGTACCGTTCATACACGGCTAAAGAGAAAGATGACCTGATCATGAACCTTGCTGCTGACTTAGGTGCAGTGAAAGATTCAGAAACCAAGCACATCATGTTGTCTTACTTCTACAAGGCAGATGCTGACTACGGTACCCGCATGACCAAGGCAGTGAACGGTAACCTGGCGACTGTTAAAGCCAAAGCTGCAAAATTAAAAGACTAATCCCGATTGGTCTTGAGGAACTGGTGACTAGGGCATAGCGCATCACCTCCAAAAAGTCCTGTAATACTCCAAACCTTTCCTGCACCCTAGGGGGAGTTTTACAGGCACTCCGTTTTTCATCTCAACTCAGGACAATTCAGTCTTTCAAGACTTAAATTCCCCTTCGATTTCTGCTGGAGTTCATCATGAAAGTTATGTCATCTGTGTTTTTAGCCAGTATTCTCACGATAGGTTCCGCATTCGCAAACGTGACTGTCGCGAAGGATATCTCCCCCGCTAAAAGCGTGGACAATGTTCAGATGAACTCACAACAGGAATTGGTCGACCTATTCTTTGCTGCTGCCAAAATTGGCAATAGCGAAGTCATTCATGAATTTTTGAAACATGGCTTTCCGGTCGATGTACGCAATAAAGACGGTTATACACCACTGATGATGGCGACTTATTATGGCCATCAGGATATTGTCAGTAGTTTGCTTAAGCATGGGGCAGACCGCTGCGCTCGAGACAATCGAGGCAATACGGCCTTGATGGGGGCTTTATTCAAGATGGAATTTGCGATTGCCAAGCAGTTGCGTCAGGTGGATTGTGATGCCCAGGTGCAAAAAAACGGACAAAAGACCACAGCCGAATTTGCCAAGGTGATTGGTCAGGAAAAACAGTTGCAGAAACTGATTCAGGAACAGGAAAAAGCTCAGGTCAAATCACAGAAATAAAGCGGGTTATGCTTCTGATACTTTTGTCGCAAATACAGCCAGCTGTACGTAAATCCTGCATTATTGCACGACTTTTTATGCTTTAATGCAGAGATAAGCACAGCGATATTCCCTTAGTTATGGCTCCAATTATCCATTCTCTGTTAGATACTGACTTGTACAAATTCACCATGTTACAAGTGGTCTTACACAAGTTTCCGCAAACGCATAGTGTCTACCATTTCCGTTGTCGTAATCTGGAAGATACAGTCTATCCACTGACGGATATTCTGGATGATCTCAATCATCAACTGGACCTGCTGTGTCAGCTCAAATTCAAAGAAGATGAACTGCAATATTTAAGAAGCTTACGTTTTATCAAAAGCGATTTTGTGGATTATCTGGAACTGTTCCAGCTCAAGCGCCGTTTCATCAAGGCCAGTATCGACAGTCAAGGCCGTCTGGATATTGTGGTGGAAGGCCCGATGGTTCAGGCGATGATGTTCGAGATCTTCGTACTGGCGATTGTCAATGAACTGTATTTCAGCCGCATTCGCACGCCTGAAGTGTTGGCTGAAGGCGAACACCGTTTAAAAGCCAAAATCGAGCTATTAAAACAGTATGATGCTGCGCAAAACCCCAATGATCCACCATTTTTGGTGTCAGATTTTGGTACGCGTCGCCGTTACAGTTTCGATTGGCAAAAGCATGTCGTCGAAGAATTTCACAAAGCCGCACCGCATGTGTTTCGTGGTACCAGTAATGTACTGTTAGCCAAAGAGCTGGGAATTACCCCGATTGGCACCATGGCGCATGAATTCCTGCAAGCTTTTCAGGCGCTGGACGTACGTCTGCGTAATTTCCAGAAATCTGCACTGGAAAGCTGGGTGCAGGAATATCGTGGTGACTTGGGCATTGCCTTGACCGATGTAGTCGGTATGGATGCATTCTTGCGTGACTTTGACCTGTACTTTGCCAAACTGTTTGATGGCTTGCGTCATGACAGTGGCGATCCCTATGAATGGGGTGACAAGGCCTATGTACACTACAAAAAGCTGAAAATAGACAGCAAAACCAAGATGCTGACTTTTAGTGATGGCTTGAATCTGGAAAAAGCTTGGAAACTGCATCAATACTTTAAAGACCGCTTTCAGGTCAGTTTCGGGATCGGCACCAATTTGACCAATGATATGGGGCAAACCCCACTCAATATTGTGCTGAAACTGGTGGAATGTAACCGTCAGTCAGTGGCCAAAATCTCGGACAGCCCGGGCAAGACCATGACCGATAATGATACGTTCCTGGCCTATTTACGTCAGGTTTTTGAGATCAATGAACCTGCTTAAGTCAGTTTGAACAATTCATAATTTTTAAGAACCGTTTCTAGATAGAGGCGGTTTTTTTATGCAAGCTTATTTAAGACCAAGGTTTAGCTAAAATCTTGCTAATCATCTGCAAAGAAAGCGCATCAGTGTAAAAACCAGCTGTGCTAAGATCAACAGGATTTGACCAATAATAGCCATGATAACGATGACCGCTGCAGCTTTTAATTTTGGCCTGCTGATTGAGGCAGAAGATTTAGTTCCCTATTTGGGCCATGAAAAACTTCGTATTGTCGACCTGAGCCGTGCCTCTGTGTATGAGCAGCTGCATATTCCGCACGCCTTGCATTTAAAGCCTAAACTTCTGGTGCGTCAGGAAGAAACGGCAATGGGACTGTTGCCGGATGCGGAAGGCTTGCAGGCTCTCATTGATTATCTGAATATTTCTCCTGAACATCATGTGGTGGCTTATGATGATGAGGGCGGGGCATGGGCAGGGCGTTTGCTCTGGAACCTGCATTGTTTGGGTTTTGAAAATACCAGCCTATTGAATGGCGGGATTCATGCCTGGCTTGGTGCCGGTTTGCCGACTTCTTCCAATCAGGAACAGTTTGCACCAGTGAAGAACGTGTTGCAGGTCAATCTTGAGCATCAGGCGAATTTTCAGATTGGCTATGATGAACTGCGCCAACAGGTTGAAAATCAACAGGTTCAAATTTGGGATTGCCGTACACAAGATGAATATACTGGCCTACGTTTAGCGGCTCGACGCGGCGGTCACATTCCGGGAGCACGTCATTTTGAATGGAGTACTGCCCTTAATCGTGAAAATCATTTAAAATTACAGCCTTTACCACGTACTCAGCAGCGTCTGGAACAACTGGGCTTTGATTTGAATCAACCCGTTGTGGTGTACTGCCAGTCCCATCACCGCTCAGGTTTGGCCTATATTCTGGGTCGTTTACTGGGCTGGAAAATTCGAGCCTATGATGGTGCGTGGAGTGAATGGGGCAACCGCCTCGATAGTCCAATCGCTACAGGGGAGCTGCCATCTTGAGCATCACATCACGTTTAAAACAACAGTTTTTTATTAAAGCTCAACGATTAGTACCGCAACATCGCTTGTCTCGGGTGGTGGGTAAAATTGCCGCCAGCGAAAACCCGATTATCAAAACTGCTGCAATTACTGCCTTTAAGGCGCAGTATGGCATTGATATGTCGATTGCTGAACAGGCCAATGCCCTGAAATTCAAGTCATTTAATGAATTTTTTACGCGTGCCCTAAAAGAAGGTATCCGTGCGGTTGATCCAGATGCTACGAGCATTGTTTCGCCAGCAGATGGTGCGATTTCCCAGCTAGGTAAAATTGAAAATGGCGATGTGTTTCAGGCCAAAGGCCAGAAATTTACCGTTGAAGCCCTGATTGCTGATCCGCAACTGGCCGAGCCATTCAAGAATGGTGAATTCGCGACTGTATATTTGTCGCCACGTGATTATCATCGGGTGCATATGCCATTTGCTGGCACCTTGACTGAAACGTTATATGTACCGGGTGAGTTGTTCTCGGTCAATCAGGTGACCGCAGAAAACATTCCGGGCCTGTTTGCACGCAATGAACGTATGGTCTGTCTGTTTGATACTGAAATCGGCCGTATGGCGGTGGTATTGGTCGGTGCGATGATTGTGGCGGGTATTGAAACCGTGGCAACCGGCAAAGTGAAGCCTTCAGGCCGGATCGAACTTAATCAGCATGATCTGTTCCTGGAAAAAGGGGCAGAACTGGGGCGTTTCTACCTCGGTTCAACGGCAGTGATTTTATTTGAAGAAAATAAAATGCAATGGGATGCCGCGTTCAAGGCCAATTCTTTGGTGAATATGGGTGAAGCGCTGGGGCATACAGTTTAAAGATTTTAGCCTCCCTTTATTAAAGGGAGGTTGGAGGGATTAAATATTTTCTCGTTTAGAATAAATAAAAATCCCCCTCAGTCCCCCTTTAAAAAAGGGGGATTTCCTCTCCTATTAAGGAGACGGTTAGAGAGATCCAAATAAAAAAAGCACCATCAGGCGCTTTTTTTTATTTCTAGAAATTTATCGTTTCACGACGATGGAATCGATCCCGCTATTCTGCAAGGTTTGCTGTGCGATAATCGCGGCTTCTGCAGAATCATAAGGGCCTGAAACCACGCGATACCAGACTTTGCCATTTTCTACACTGCGTACCACATCGGCAGATAAACCATTGAGAATAATTTCAGCACGGCGGGCATCGGCCTGATCCGGGTCATCAAAGCTGCGGACTTGCAGAATATAACTGGCCGGAGCGGCAACAGGCGCTTCACTGGCTTCTAAGCCAGGCTCAGTTGTGGTCGCCTCAGGTGGAGCTACTTCAGGTCGAGGCGCTTCTACAATTACTACCGTATCCTGATTTTTGTTTTCAGGGACGGCCTGTTCAGGAATAGGCGTCACTTGTTGCTGTGGTAACAGGTCATAAAAACGGTAATCTTTATTGGTATCTTCTTCTTGGACAGATTCAGCACTTGTTTGAGTTTTCGGTTTGACCGGTTCCCATGGCTTCCAGAGCATCAGTGCCATTAAAAAACTTAACACGATTAAAATGATCACGAGTGTGCCGAGCCAGGTTGGAATAAGTGGCTTTTTAGGCTTATTCGGTCTTTCAGATACACCGCGCTGCGTTTTTCCAAACACTTGGGATTTTCCTCTTATTAATCGGGACATATAGAAAAGGCATAACAGCAGTTATGCCCCTACTATCACTTCATCCTATGTGATCAGGATACAAAAGTCATCCTCTAGATCACAAATCACACAGAATTTTAATTTATCTGTATCTTCAAGCACATAGCTAAAGTTACAAAATGTCTGCTCGGCAGATAAACGGCAATGTTTTGCTTACATGCTCACTTCGAGCCTAGCTCTCGCCTTGCGAGCATGCAAAACAGTGTTTTGCTTACATGCTCTCAGGAGCTGATACGCCAAGCAGTTCCAGACCGTTACGCAGTACCTGACGCACGTTCACAGATAACAGTAAACGTGCCTGAGTCAATTCAGCATCATCACCGAGTACTTTATTGTCGTTGTACCAGCCGTGGAACAATGCTGCCAGCTCTTTCAGGTAGTTACCGATTTGATGTGGCTCATAGCTGTTTGCAGCACGTACCAGAATTTCTGGGTAGGCAGCCAGCTTGGCCAGGACTTCAGTTTCAGCATCAAGCTCCAGCTTAGCCGCTAAATTACGTGCCGCTATAGCATCAAAGTTGACATTTGTAGACGCTGCTTTTTCTAACATACGACAGATACGGGCGTGTGCATACTGGATGTAATACACGGCGTTGTCCTTGCTTTGTGACACAGCAAGATCAAGGTCAAAATCAATGTGCTGTTCAGACTTACGCATTACGTAGTAGAAACGTGCAGCATCATTGCCAACTTCTTTACGCAGGTCACGCAAGGTCACAAACTGGCCTGAACGGGATGACATTTGTACCATCTCGCCGCCACGCCATAAGCTTACAAACTGAACCAGAAGAACCGTTAATTTCTTCGAATCATAGCCCAGTGCATCAATGGCCGCTTTTACACGGGCGATATAACCGTGGTGATCCGAACCCCAGATATCGATGATATCGGTATAGCCACGTTGTAATTTGTTCAGGTGGTAAGCGATGTCAGACGCGAAGTAAGTGGTCTGGCCATTACGGCGTTTCACGACACGGTCTTTTTCATCACCGAATGCAGTGGATTTAAACCAGATGTTGCCATCTAGTTCATACAGGAAACCACGCTGATCTAAGGTTTGTAAGGCTTCTTCAATTTTGTCTGTCAATGATTCTTCGCTGAACCACTGATTGAAGGTTACACCGAACTCGCCCAAGTCATCTTTAATATCATCCAGAATCGCTTTAAGCGCGGCTTGCAAGAATACGCGGTAGCCTGTGCCAATTAACGCTTGTGAATTAAAGATCAAACCATCAATGTGTTTTTCTTTATCGCCAGACAATATGACTTTATTGCCATCTGCATCTAATTCAGCTGCAAACTGTACATCTTCAGGCACGTTTTTATACACGTCAGCCACAGGACGTACATAGGCGTCGCCATCCTGATCAATAATGCTTTGCGCGATTTCTTTAACGTAGTCACCTTGGTAGGCATTTTTCGGGAATACCAGTTCCTGACCCGTTAATTCTAAGTAGCGCAGATAAGTCGAAGTCGCCAGAATGTCCATTTGACGGCCAGCATCATTGACATAGTATTCGCGATCTACTTTTGCACCGGTCGCTTCAAGCAAGTTCGCAACCGTCATACCATACGCAGCACCACGACCATGACCTACGTGCAGGCTAGAGGTCGGGTTGGCAGACACGAATTCAACCTGGATACGTTTATCCGCATTGACCTGGGTACGACCATAAGTCGCCTGTTGTGCCTGAATCTGATCAAGGACTGCAAAGCGCTGGTCAGCATTCAGGAAGAAGTTAATAAAACCAGGACCGGCAATTTCTGCCTTGCTGATATCCGCCACTTCAGGCAGGGCAGCAAGAATTTTTTCCGCTAAATCACGTGGCTTCATACCCGCAGCTTTCGACGCGATCATGGCAATATTCGACGCAAAGTCACCATGGCTTCGGTCTTTGGTACGCGTCAAATTACTTGTATTGTTCCAGTCAGATGGGAGTACGCCTTGTGCCTGTAAAGTGTGCACTGCATGATCGAGAGCTGCTTGTATTGCCGTATTCATAATCAGTCGAAAATAGAGATCGCAGAAAAACAGCAAATATAGCAAATTTCAGGCTGTTTAGGTAAAAGCATTTCTAGGGAATAAAAAGTAGAAGATCACTTCACCAGAAATTTTGAACTAGAGAAAGGGGTAATAACCGGATTAATCCCGTGAAAATAAAACCAGTTTTTAGCTCAACATTTCAGATGAAAAAAACAATGCTTCACCGTACAGAATTTGGCTTATATTAGTCATCTGAAAACAGTAAAAAGAGCATGTCGTGGCTGCATCACAACGTCCGACCATTATCGGTCATATTCCCAAACTCCCTGCAAAATGGGCATTGATTATTGTGCCTTTTATCCTGTCCTGCCTGATGAGTGGCATTATTTCCATGATCAATATGCTGCGCAATCTTGGTTGGATTGATGGATTTATGGCACTCTGGTTTCATAACTGGATGATTTCCTGGGCGATTGCTTTTCCGATTGTGGTGACCTTATTGCCGTTCGTACGCAAATTCACTGGGCTATTGGTCGATATGTCCGGACCTCAGCCACCCAAGTGATCATTTTTGAATTTAATCGGGTGGGGGCAGCTCTCTGACGATTTAAAAGCTGGGCTGTAAGAGGAAATAGCTTCATCAGCTTTAAATTAAATGCTCTACCGCCGCCCGGATAATCCCGAGCACCAGACCGATACAGGCACCGACCACGACACCATTGACCCGGATCATATGCAGGTCACCGCCGACTTCATTTTCAATCTTGTCGATCATCTCGCTTGAATCCCATTCGTGAATGCGCTCGCTGATAAAGCGAATCACTTTTTCACTGTACTGGTCACTCAGGTCAACCGCGATAGAGCTCAGACGTTTATTCAGCAGCTCACGTACCGAGGCATTCGAAATGATATTTTCTCCGACCTGTTGAATGGCAATTCTGAGATTTTCCGCAATACCCGAATCAGGTTTTTGCAAGTCTGCCTTGATCGCATCACATAAAATCACCACCGCACCGCTGATAAAATTCAGCACTTGTGGACTATCCAGTAAGGCATCTTTGGTTTCATTCAGACGCTGGCTGGCTTCACTGTCATTATCTGCCAGCTGTAACATCCAGCTATGTCCCATGCTCTCAATTTTAAGTCGCCATGGATGATCTGGATCGGCCAGCATGGCTTCAACGCGCCCGATCACGGAATCAATACTGCGTTGCTGCACGTCAATCCCGATCCAGCTGGCGCCTTTGGCCAGTTTCCACACGCCCATTTCCTTAAACAGGTTACGGGTCAGCTCACGGGTTTGTTCAGGATGTGAGGTCATCCAGGCATGCACCACATCCAGTCCGCGCTGTAGTACATCCTGATGGAAATCATTGTCCAGAACGGCATGCAGCATTTCGCTGGCCAGGGTATTGATCTGGGTATTTTTGACCCATTGCACACTGTTGCTCTGGATAAATCCGGCAATCTGTTCCTGTCCGACAAATTCAAAGATTTTAGGAACCGTCTGTTGAATGACCTGAGTCACTTGGACATTATTTTGTGGATTGGCCAGCCAGCGTCCTGCAGCCAGACTCAGGTCGGTACTGTCCAGACTGCGCTGTACAATTTGCGGAGAAAGAAAATTTTCCTGCACAAAACGGCCCATCGACTCTGCAATACGGGCCTTGTTGCGTGGAATGATTTCGGTATGGTCGCGTAAAAACTTGGGAATGGGCAATCTGCCAAAAGGGTTACGAAACAGCACGGTAATCGCATACCAGTCCGCAAGACCACCGACCACACCCGCTTCTGCCGAGAGCATCAGAATATGAATGAGCCAGACATATTCAGGTAGCAATTTGGCTGCCACCATCAATGCCAACCAGGTCAGTACGGCGACCATCAGGGCGATGGTCGCGAAACGTTTACTGCGTTGTAAGCTCGGGGAGATACTCTCTGTCTGCATAGATCATCCTGTCAGGAGGGATTGGCCGGTTGCAGTTGCAGCACTGCACCGGATGGACTTAAACCATATTTAGCCCCAAGTGAATGTAAAATCAAGCGGGCATCAAAGGCATCTTGAGGCGCCTGATTGGCCTTGAAGCATTCAATGGTATAGGCCACCTGGGCAGGATCCAGAGTCACGGTATAGGGACGGTCATAGAATGGGTCTGGCCAGAACCCCGGATATCGGCGGTAATACCCGTACGGATAAAAGCTCGGTGCCGGATAGACGATGGCCTGCCGTGGAGGTTGTTGAGTACGGTTACTTGGATCATTCAGTACCCTGAAGAACTGAAAGCCATTTTGTACGGTAGTCTGTGCGGCTTTGAGCAGGGTAATTTCTTCAGCTGTGCCAAAGCTCATATTGGGACGGGCCTGAAAGCTGATACGGTAAGTGTTGCTATTGAGGGGAGTGGTACTGTAGCGACCTAACTGATCAAATGTTAAGGGCTTTGAGGGTGTGGTTGCACAGCCAGTCAGGCTGATGGCAGCAATCATACTCAATCCCAGTAGCATGTTTTTCATGTTCGATCTCCTGATGCAATGATCCAGTTCAGACAGCCGGTCTTAAAAAATCTTAAAAACTGCTATCGGGCTGGGTCAGGAAAGTAAGTTCTTCATCGGTCGAGTCACGACCCAAGATTTGGTTCCGGTGCGGATAACGTCCAAAGCGGTCGATAATGACCTTGTGCTTTTTCTCGAATTCCAGATTGGTCGGATTACCCAGACGCTGAAATAATTTTAACGCGAATTCATGAATCAGTTTGGATTCGCTGTGCATAAATGGCATGTACAGAAAAGCACGCTGTTCCGGACTGAGCTGTTGATCCAGGTTCAGGCTGATGGCTTCCTGAGCCAAGGCCAGTGCCAAACTGTCTTGGGCGAAAGCTTGGGGAGAATCACGGAATAAATTTCGTGAAAATTGATCTAGCACAATAATTTCGGCCAGCCGGCCTTCTGCGGTTTTACGCCAGCCCCAAAGTTCAGCCTGGGCTGCCTGCTGATGGGTGCTCATGAACTGCTGCGCAATACTTTGGTCGAATTCATGACTTTGGCTAAACCATAAGGGCTGGCTGTCCGCATGAAACCAAAAGTCTAAAATATCTTGATAATTCATAATATTTACAATTCATTAGCATCTATTTGTTAATAAAATCACAAATTTTCCATGTCTTATAGAGGAAGTTTGTGTTAAAAATTTGCCAAATTAAAAATCAATGGTTTGCCTGAAAACTAGGCAGCCTGTCATGTGCCGGCATGAAATCACGTTATACTGATTAAACCGATGATTTTAATTTAATAATTTAGCCCCCTTAAGCGAGATTGTAATGAGTCAACCTGAATCGACTTCCCAAAATGTATTACCGACCTGGGTCGAGTCGTCACTCATCAAAGGCATGTTGCGTGGTATCGAGCGTGAAAGCTTGCGTATGCAAAGTGATGGTTTCCTGTCACAGGCAGTGCATCCTCGTGCCTTGGGTTCAGCCTTGACTCATCCACATATCACCACAGACTATTCTGAAGCGTTGATGGAGTTTATTACTCCGCCACAGGACAGTATTAAAAAAGCGCTGGACTATCTCAGCGATATTCATGCGATTGTGCATCGTCATCTGGAAAATGATGAAAAGCTCTGGCCTTTGTCGATGCCGTGTATGCTGGACAGCCGCGATGACAGCATTCCGCTGGCACAGTATGGCAGCTCGAATATCGGTTTATTTAAAACCCTGTATCGTCGTGGTTTAGGTGTGCGTTATGGTCGCCGTATGCAGACGATTTCAGGCGTGCATTACAACCTGTCTTTCCCGGATCATCTGTTCGAGGCCTTACAACAGCAGGAACAGGACGAGGCGCTGAAAGCATTGAGCTTGCAGGATTATCGCAGTCATCGCTATATGGGCCTGATCCGTAACTTTATTCGTCTGACCCCACTGGTGATGTTCCTGATCGGAGCCAGTCCGGCGGTCTGCCAATGCTTTATGACTGGCCGTGATCATTTCTTGCTGCCATTGGTGAAAGGCACTTTGTATTCGCCTTATGCGACCGCGCTGCGTATGGGACGTTTTGGCTATCAAAACTCTGCGCAGAAACAGCTCGGTATTCACTACAATAATTTGCAGGACTATCTGGACGGACTGCAAAAAGCCGTTAAAACGCCGTATAAACCGTTTAGTCGTCTGGGACTGGATGATGTCAATGGCCAGCCGATCCAGATCAATGATCATGTGCTGCAAATCGAAAATGAATATTACAGCTTAGTGCGTCCGAAACAGGTGCCGCTCGCGGGTGAAACTCCTTCACAGGCACTGGAAAATCGTGGGATTGCCTATGTCGAGCTACGTGCAGTCGATGTCAATCCATACAGCCCGATTGGCATTAATGAAGATACGGCCGGCTTCCTCGAAGTAGTAGCCTTATACTGTTTATTGCAGGACAGTCCGGCGCTCCTCAGCGATGAACAGGATATTATTGAACAGAATCAGGCTGAAGTGGTGAACCGTGGCCGTGCGCCAAATGCGGCAATTATGGAAAATGGCCAGTCTTATCCGATTGAAGATTGGTGTGCCATGCATTTGCAGCGTATGCATCCCCTGGCCAAGCTGTTAAATTCAGCCTACGACAGTACTCTATATACTGATGCTTTAAAAACCATGATGATCCGGGTCGATGAAGTCGATGCCACCTTGTCTGCTCTGGTGGTGGGTGATACGCGTGAGCAGGGCGGTATGTGGCATTTTGGCCAACATCTGGCCCAACAGCACAGCAGTGTCTATGAAGAACATCAGCTCAGCCCGGAAACTCTGGCTTATTTTGAAGAAATGTCACAAAAGTCATTGCAGCAGCAACAGCAACTCGAGCAAGATAGCAGCGTCAGTTTTGCTGATTATTTAGCCCAATATCGATAAAAAAATAAGAGGATTCACCATGCAATGGGGTTATCGCTTCGTGAGTGGTATGTTGTTTCTGGCTGCTGTCATCGGCATGGCATTTGCCTTATATCTTGAGCATGTACAAGGTCTGGCGCCTTGTCCGCTCTGTGTGTTTCAGCGTGTTGGATTAATCGGACTCGGGATCATCTCACTGATCGCATTCCTGCATAATCCCGCATCCAATCTCATGAAGCGGCTATATGCCTTGCTGGGTTCGCTCAGTATTTTGTGGGCTGTGGGCGTGGCTGCACGTCATGTCTGGCTACAGAACCTGCCACCGGATCAGGTGCCGAGCTGTGGTCCCGGTCTGGAATACTGGCTGGAAACCCTGCCGATGCAGTCTGTACTGCAACAGGTCTTAAATGGTTCAGGGGAATGTGCCGCGATTGACTGGACCTTTTTGGGTCAATCCTTGCCTGTCTGGTCTTTGATCTTTTTCAGTATTTTATTGTTGATTAGCCTGTGGCAACTACTGCGTAAATATAAAAAGGCACCGGTTAAACGACTCAGAGATAAATATTAATTCCATATTTAATAAAAAAGCCCTCAATCGAGGGCTTTTTTATTTTGCTGAAGTTCAGGTCAGGGCAATGCCTTCCAGACTGTCCAGATCCATCACATATTCATGAATCTGATTAAAGGCTTCATCTTCTACACTTGGATAGAACCAGCGTGCCACCTGCTCGGCCACCAGCGGATGATACTGAATTTCAAAATGGTTCAGGCCATAGAAAATCGCCTTGTTTGCGTCCGGGACTTTAAGCTGGAAACGCGGATTGGGATGCTCGCCCAAAGCACTTTTAATACTGACCAGATAATCGCCAATCACATGCAAGGTCTTGTTCTTGCGGTTTTCAAACTCGATGGTACCGGCGACCAGATAGGTATCGATATGAGACGGAATCGGGGCAGGTTTACGGTGATCATCCATAAAGCCAATCCGAAGCGGATTATGCTCCCAGTCATCATCCCGGACGCTGCCATGACGTAAATCCAGAATACCGTTACTGCGAATATTGACCAGATGACCAAGCAGCCGTATCAGTGGGAAATGTCCGAGTTTGTCCTGCAAGCTAAAACCAAAACGTTCCAGTACCGCACCATGATGCGGTGAACCCAGACAGACCAGATTCTCCACCATGTTGACCCAGCTATACATATTCTGCTTGCCATAGAACAGTGCGCTGCGTGACACCAGTCCACCCATGCTATGGCCGATCAGGTCAATACTGGTAATTCTAGGATTGCGAACAACCAGATCCTGTAAGGTATTCGCCAGACTGCGACCATTGGCAGAAATCCGGCGTCCAGTATTGTAATTCAGGTAGAGCATGGTATTGCGGTCGCGCTGCGCCAGTAATTTTGCCCCAATGCCTTCATATTTGCGATTTGACCAGTCTAAATGGTTCATGCATAAGCCATGTACAAACAAAGTGATACGACCGCTTAGCTCACCTTTTTGCAGCGAGCCATAATGGTCATAGATCACCATCGGCAGGGCTAGAGGGTTTTGATATTTCAGCAGATAATCCCCGATAATGCCATTTAAGACACTGACCAGAAAATGCAAGGAAGGTGTCAGCGGTTTATTATGCAGTTTAGGAAAGCGTTCAATAATCTGGCGCAAAGCAGGGGCAATCAGGGTATTGCCGTAATGAAACAGCATGTCATAAGACATTTGATAGAGCCGCACAATCGACGGAATATTCTGAATTTTTTCAGAATTATTTTCACTTAAACCGAAAATACTCATTAAAATTTCGCGTTGAATACTCTTGATCAGCTCCTGGATCACATCGTTAAAGCGCATCGTTACCAGCTGCGCCAGACCTTCCAGTACATCGGCCTGACTCGGCGGGGTTCGATCCCATCGACAATAGGTTTCATGTAACGGTGTCAAACTTGGCATCTGATCCTGTCCTTTCAATGAGCCGCATGTGGTGCCATCTTTCTTTTTAAAGAACTTCGCGGTATAAATTCTTTTTCTTGTTGAGTTTCCGGATTTTGAGGGCCTCAGCTTAAAATAACGAGAATGAGAAAAGATTTTGGGCTTTTTTGTCAGACAATTTAAGCAATTAACTGGTCTTATAAAGTAGTGTACTTCACATTATTTAAATTAAATTTTGATGATTGATGGGTTTTTTGTTGGTAGTTCATGAATATCATTTATTTGCATGGTTTTAAGAGTAATTCCAACTCGATCAAGGGGAAATTGCTGCAACATTACTGTGCAAAGTATCCTGAAATTCAGGTACATTTACCCGATTTAAACATGTCACCGAACGCTGCCATTGCGCATGTTTCTGAACTGATTGAATCGATGCATAATGTGGCATTACTGGGCAGTAGTCTCGGCGGATTTTATGCGACACATCTGGTCGCACAGCATGCTGTGCCTGCTGTACTGATCAATCCGGCAATGCGACCATGGCAACTGTTTCGTGAACTGTTTGACGAGCAATTGCCTTATCAAGTACATCCAAACTGGTGTCTGGATGAGGCAGATCTGGTACAACTCCAGCAATTGGCCCTGCCTGTTGCACAAGATGCAGACAAAATACTGGTTCTGCTGCAACAAGGCGATGAAGTTTTGGATTATCGTGAAGCACATCGTTATTATAGTGCTGCGCATCCCCCTGCAATGCTGATGACTGAAGCCTATGGCAGTCACGGGATGGATGATTTTGCGGAGAAAATTCCGTTCGTCTTACAGTTTTTATTGGACTGCATAAAAAAGGAAACCGAATAACGTGTCTCAATATACGGCTCAATCTCTTGAAGTTTTATCTGGTCTGGATCCGGTCCGTCGTCGTCCGGGCATGTATACCGATACTTCTCGTCCCAACCATTTGGCACAGGAAGTGATTGATAATGCTGTCGATGAGGCACTGGCAGGGCATGCCAACAAGATTACCGTCACGGTCTATAAAGATGGTTCTTTATCAGTCGAAGACAATGGCCGTGGTATGCCGGTGGATATTCACCCTGAATATGGCCAGAGCGGTATTGAAATTATCATGACCAAACTGCATGCCGGCGGTAAGTTCAGCACCGATAATTACCAGTTTTCCGGTGGTTTGCATGGCGTTGGGATTTCAGTGGTCAATGCGCTTTCGACCCGTGTAGAGGTCGAAGTTCAGCGTCAGGGTAACCTGTACAGAATGGCCTTTGAAAATGGCGAACCGGTTGCACCGCTTGAAGTACTGGCAGGTAAGGCACCGAAACGGGTATCAGGAACTACGGTACAATTCTGGCCTGAAGCCAAATATTTTGATTCTCCTAAATTTGCCCTCAAAGCTTTAAAACATAATCTCAAAGCCAAAGCTGTTTTGGCGGCGGGCTTACAGATCAACTATGTTGATCAGATCAATGATGAAAAGATCACCTGGCAGTTTGAAAATGGTCTGGTTGATTATTTGATGGACGAGCTGGAAGACCGTGAAATTATTCCGGCACCGGCGTTTGTTGCCACAGGCGATGCGGAACGTGCCAGCGCAGAATTTGCAATTTGCTGGAATGTCGAAGGGGGTGAAAGCGTCCAGGAATCTTATGTCAACCTGATTCCGACCGCACAAGGCGGAACGCATGTGAATGGTCTGCGTTCAGGCGTCACCGATGCGATGCGTGAATTCTGTGAACTGCGTAATTTGCTGCCGCGGAATATGAAACTCTCTGCCGAAGATGTCTGGGACGGCGTCAATTATATCCTGTCGCTGAAATTTCAGGAGCCGCAATTCTCAGGTCAGACTAAAGAACGTCTATCGAGCCGTGAAGCAGCTGGAATTGTGCAGAATATTGCCAAAGATGCCTTTGCATTATGGTTGAACCAGAATTCTGATATCGCCATGCAACTGGCAGAAATGGCCATTTCCAAAGCCGGTCGCCGTCTCAAAGCAGCGAAAAAAGTAGAACGTAAGAAAATTGTCGCGGGTCCAACCTTGCCGGGGAAACTGTCGGACTGTGTAGGCCATGATCTGGATCAGTCAGAACTGTTTATTGTGGAAGGGGATTCTGCGGGTGGTTCGGCCAAGCAGGCGCGTGATAAGAACTTCCAGGCGATTATGCCAATTCGTGGAAAAATCCTGAATACTTGGGAAGTCTCTTCTGACGAAGTTCTAGCATCGCAGGACGTACACAATATTGCGATTGCCATTGGCGTTGATCCGGGTTCGGATGACTTGTCTGAACTGCGTTATGGCAAGGTCTGTATCCTGGCGGATGCCGACTCGGATGGTTTGCATATCGCGACTTTGCTGTGTGCCTTGTTTGTAAAGCATTTTCCTACACTGGTCGAGGAAGGGCATTTATTTGTAGCGATGCCGCCATTATTCCGTATTGATGACAATAAAGATGTGCACTACGCTTTGGATGAAGATGAGCTGAATAGCATCCTGAAAAAATGCAAAACCAAGAATCCGCAAATCACCCGATTCAAGGGTCTGGGCGAGATGAATGCCAGTCAGTTACGTGAAACCACGCTTGATCCAAACACGCGTCGTCTGGTGCAACTGGATCTGGATGATGCTCATCATACCGCAGGGTTACTGGATAAACTTTTGGCGAAAAAGCGTGCCAGTGACCGCAAAGACTGGTTGGAGCAAAAAGGTAATCTGGCAGATTTGGTGGTTTAAACTATCGAATTTAAGCAGTAAAAAATCCCGCAAGCGCGGGATTTTTTGTTTTAAAACAGTGCAAAAAATATTCAAGGTGCTGCACTTTATTTGTACATCATCTTCTATCTTAGTTTTGGCATATTTTGATTGGTCTTTATGCAACTTATTTAAAGTTGAGTCTGAGTTCTACATTGCAATAGGGCTTTAAGTCTTTTTAGTATGACTAAATACATGATTCATAATACAAATAATGAGATCAGTTAAAGTGAATTTTTTTATTTTTTGAAGCCTTGGCACAGAAATTGAATCACTCCATCCAGATGTACAACAAGACAAGCATGAAAAATGCACCATTATAAAGTTTGGAGAAAAATCTGATGTTCCAACGCAATTTATTTTCAAAAAGTATTTTAGCCGCAACCATGGCAGGGGCTGTTGCATTAACGGGGTGTTCAAAATCTGCTGAAAAAGCAGAAGCCCCGGGCGCAGAAAGCAAAGTCGCAGACAGCGGCGACACGATTAAAGTCGGGATCCTGCATTCATTGTCAGGCACGATGGCAATTTCTGAGACCTCACTGAAAGATACGGCCTTAATGGCGATTAAGGAAATCAATGATAATGGTGGGGTACTGGGTAAAAAACTGGAACCTGTGGTGGTCGATCCAGCATCTGACTGGCCACTGTTTGCAGAGCAAGCACGTCAGCTGATTACCCAAGACAAAGTCGCGGTAATTTTCGGTGCATGGACGTCGGTGTCACGTAAATCTATCTTACCAGTGGTTGAAGAGCTGAATGGCTTATTGTTCTATCCCGTACAGTACGAAGGCCAGGAACAATCCAAAAATATTTTTTATACCGGTGCTGCGCCTAACCAGCAAGCCATTCCAGCCGTGGAATACTTGATGACTGAAGAGGGCGGTAAAGCGGAGCGTTTTGTTCTGCTCGGTACAGACTATGTTTACCCACGTACCACCAACCAGATTTTACGTGCTTTTTTAAAGTCTAAAGGCGTGGCTGATGCGGACATCATGGAAGAGTACACGCCATTTGGTCATAGCAACTATCAAACCATTGTCGGCAATGTGAAAAAATTCGCAGCTGGTAAAAAGACTGCGGTGATCTCGACCATCAATGGCGACTCGAATGTGCCGTTCTATCGTGAATTGGGTAATCAGGGCATTAAAGCCTCTGATATTCCCGTCATGGCGTTCTCGGTGGGTGAAGAAGAACTGCGTGGTATTGACACCAAGCCATTGGTCGGTCATTTGGCGTCATGGAACTATTTCATGTCAGTGAAGAATCCGGTCAATACAGAATTTACCAACAAAATGAAGCAGTATGCGGTGGAATTCAAACTGCCGAATGCAGACAAGCTCGTGACCAATGACCCAATGGAAGCAACTTATGTCGGGATTAACATGTGGAAGCAAGCCGTTGAAAAAGCAGGTTCTACAGAGGTCGATAAAGTCCGTGAAGCGATGGCAGGTCAGGAATTCAAAGCCCCATCCGGCTATACCTTAAAAATGGATGCGACGAATCACCACTTACACAAGCCAGTCATGATTGGTCAGATTCGTGGCGATGGACAGTTTGATGTGGTCTATAAAACGCCACAAGCCATCCAGGCACAGCCTTGGAGCCCGTACATTCCGAAATAACAGCTATCTTTTGCCTGCCACAGCCGTGGCAGGTGTCCTCTGATTTTTTTCTTACTCTCCACGGAAAATTTCCAATGGAATAGGGGTGAATATAATGAATATTCGCGTGAATATCGCCGCTATTTTTCTGGTATTTGTACAGGTTATTTGTGTGCAACTGGTATCAGCAGAACAATCCTCAAATAGCACTGCATTGACTGCAGCAATACAACAAGATGCAATCCAGCAATTTGTGCAAGGTGATTTTGCCCAGCGCCGTGCTTTACTGAAGCAATGGCCGGGCAGTATTGAGCAGTTAGATCAGCTTGCAGAATATGTTGAAAACGAGCAGCTTTATAGTGGGGCTAATGGTCAAACCTATATTTTAGAATCGGACGAAAAATTACTCGGCTATCCGAGTCTAGGCATCGTTGCAGATTGGCCGAGTGACTTATCACAAGTGACTTTGGTGAATACCTTGCGTAAAGCGCTCAACTTTGGTTTGGCACAAAGAAAACTCAAATCTGAAGATGCTTCCGAGCGTTTAGAAGCGATTGATATTTATGAAAGCAACTTGGCAGAGCTGAATGTTGCTCACATCAATGCCCTGTATTTGAACGAACAAAATAACAAAGTCAAAGCCCGTTTGGCCCAGCTTAAAGCGCGTCTGGATTATCAAGATGCAGATGTCTTAGTTAAAATTCAAGCGGCGAAAGCCTTGCAAGACTCCAATCGTCCCGATGTCTTGGCGATGGTGGAAAATGAGCTAACACAGCCGAATTTACATCCAGAGCTGAAAGCGGCTTTGCTTGAAGCGAAAAGCAGTATTAAAACCCGTATTCAAGCCAGCGAATGGACAGGACATTTATTTTCAGGTTTAAGTACTGCGAGTATTCTACTGCTTGCTGCACTGGGTCTTGCGATTACTTATGGTTTGCTCGGTGTGATTAATATGGCGCATGGCGAGCTGATTATGATTGGTGCCTATACCACTTATGTGGTGCAAAGCCTGTTTAAAAGTTATTTGGGTAGCTATGTCGATTGGTACTTAATCGCCGCGATTCCTGCAGCATTCCTGGTAAGTGGGCTGATCGGCATGTTGATTGAACGTACCGTGATTCGTCCGCTATATGGTCGCCAGTTGGAAACCTTGCTTGCCACTTTTGGTGTCAGCCTGATTCTGATGCAATTGGTACGCATGACTTTTGGTGCGCAAAATGTCGAAGTTTCTAACATTTCCTGGCTGTCAGGCGGGATCTCGATTACTCCAAGCTTGATGCTGCCCTATAACCGTATTGCGATTATTGTCTTTACCATTGCAGTGCTTTTGTTGTTGGTTTACCTACTGAATAAAACCCGTTTTGGTCTCTTCGTTCGTGCGGTGACACAAAACCGTCAAATGGCGCGAGCAGTCGGTATTCGTTCTAGTCGTATCGATATGATGGCCTTTGGTTTAGGTTCAGGTCTTGCAGGGTTAGCCGGATGTGCTTTGGCACAAGTGGGTAACGTCGGGCCGGATTTAGGGCAAAACTACATTATTGATGCCTTCTTGGTGGTGGTTGTCGGTGGTGTAGGTCAGGTGTGGGGTGCAGTCCTTGCAGCGCTTGGTCTGGGTATTAGCGGTACCGCCTTGGAAATTGGCATTGGTGCAGTACTGGCAAAAATTGTTCTCTTGGTGCTTGTGATTTTGTTTATTCAAAAACGTCCACAAGGTTTGTTTGCCATCAAAGGCCGTTTTGTGGAGTAAGCACATGAAGATTACACAATTATTATCCGACAAACCGCATAGTGGCATTGCGATTGCCGTATGCTTTGCCATTTTATTGGCATTGCCATGGTTACACCTGTTACCTGCCGATTCAACCCTGCATTTATCTGCGTATTGGGTCACCTTGATTGGCAAAATCATGTGTTTGGCTCTGGTCGCTTTGGCACTGGATTTAGTTTGGGGCTATGCCGGAATTTTAAGTTTAGGACATGGTTTGTACTTTGCCCTTGGCGGTTATGCCTTTGGGATGTACTTAATGCGCCAGTCTGCAGGGGATGGCATTCCTGACTTTATGCGCTTCCTTAGTTGGACGGAAGTGCCATGGTTTTGGGTCGGTACGGAATACTTCCTTTGGTCATTGGTATTGGTGGTATTAGTGCCGGGCATCATCGCCTTTATTTTCGGCTTCTTTGCCTTCCGTTCCAAAATTAAAGGCGTGTATTTCTCGATTATTACCCAAGCTATGACTTTTGCCGCTGCATTACTTTTCTTCCGTAATGAAACCGGCTTTGGTGGCAACAACGGCTTTACCGGTTTTAAAACCATTTTAGGCCTGGACATTACCTCGGCATCGATGCGGGCAAGTTTGTGCTTTATCACCGCTTTGGTATTGTTGCTGTGCTTTATTGGTTTACGTCATTTAATGAATAAACCTTATGGCCGTGTACTCGGTGCAATTCGTGACAGCGAAAACCGTCTGCAATATTTGGGCTACCGTACCTTGTGGTACAAGCTCTCGGCATGGGTGCTATCTGCGGTGATTGCAGGCATTGCAGGGGCACTGTATGTGCCACAAGCCGGCATTATTAACCCAAGTGAAATGAACCCGGTGAACTCGATTGAAATGGCAGTCTGGGTGGCAGCGGGTGGACGTGGCACGCTGATTGGTCCATTGATTGGGGCAGGCTTAATCAATGGAGTAAAAACCTATTTTACTTCGGCTTATCCTGAAGCATGGCTGTTGATTTTGGGTACGTTATTTATTGTAGTGACCATCCTCCTGCCAAAAGGCATTGTTGGTCTGTTTGACCGTTTTAAAAAGGAGCGTAGCGAATGAGCGAGATCCTACAACCGCATGGTGGTCATGCCACTGAAGGCTATGGTCGTCCTAAAGAACAAGGCGCGGACTTTACCCACGGTATTGCGCTGTATTTAGAAAAAGTCAGCGTCTGGTTTGATGCTTTTCGTGCCTTAAATGATTTGTCGCTCTACATTGAAGAAGGGGAATTACGCTGCATTATTGGACCGAACGGGGCGGGGAAAACCACCCTCATGGATGTGATTACCGGAAAAACCCGTCCAACTGAAGGCGCTGCATTTTTCGGGCAAAACTATGACCTAGCCAAAATGAGTACCGAGCAAATTGCTGAAGCAGGCATTGGACGTAAATTCCAAAAACCGACGGTGTTTGAAAATTTCAGCGTCATGGAAAATCTGCTTCTAGCAGCACCCAAAGACAAGCGCGTGAAAAAGAGTTTCTTTAGCAAACTCGATCCCGATGCCCAAAATGCCCTGGATGAATCACTTGCGCAAATTCGTCTGCAAGAGTTCATTAATAAACCTGCTGGCTTGCTGTCGCATGGTCAAAAGCAATGGTTAGAAATCGGCATGTTGTTGATGCAACGTCCAAAACTGATTTTACTGGATGAACCTGTAGCAGGCATGACCGATGCCGAAACCGAGCGTACGGCGGAGCTGTGTTTAGAACTCAAGAAAAATCACACCCTCGTTGTGGTTGAGCATGACATGAGCTTTATCGATACGATTAGTGAAAAAGTCACGGTATTGGCACAAGGCGCAATTTTAGCAGAAGGCACATTGGCAGAAGTACAAGCCAATGAAGATGTCATTGAAAAGTATTTAGGACGTTAAGGAGACCGTGATGTTAGAAGTCAAAGACGTCAATCAATTTTATGGTGGCAGTCATATTTTACGTGATGTGTCGTTGACTGCACCTGTGGGTGAGTGTTCGGTGGTGCTTGGGCGCAATGGTGTAGGGAAAACCACGCTCCTTAAATGTCTGATGGGTATTTTACCGATTAAATCCGGACAGATTTTGCTGGATGGCAAGGACATTTCGAAACTCAGTCCTGAACAGCGTGTCCGTGCAGGTCTGGCTTATGTGCCCCAAGGTCGCGATATTTTTTCAACGCTGACGGTTGAGGAAAACCTCCTGATTGGCATGGCGAAATTTAAAGGCGCAAAGACACGCAAAGTGCCTGAGCATCTCTATGAAATTTTCCCTGTCTTGGAGGAAATGAAGCATCGCCGTGGCGGAGATTTGTCTGGTGGTCAGCAGCAGCAGCTTGCCATTGCACGAGCACTTGCTTCTGAACCGCGTGTGCTGATTTTGGATGAACCGACTGAAGGTATTCAGCCATCCATTATTAAAGACATTGGACGGGTGATTCGTAAACTTGCTGATGGTGGTGAGATGGCGATTGTGTTGGTAGAGCAATTCTATGATTTTGCTGAAGAACTTGCTGATGCTTATACCGTGATGGCACGTGGGCAGGTTGTGGCGCAAGGTGTGGGCAGTGAAATGCCTGAGAAAGGTATTCGGGAGTTGGTGGCGATTTAAGGCTTTTAGCTCCTTCTCCTATGGGAGAAGGCGGGGGATGAGGGTTTATCTTTATTTACCTCTCCCTAATCCTCTCCTAGAAGGAGAGGGAAAAAGCCTCCCTAAGCAAGATATAAGCACTGCTTTATATCGAAGCGTAAGAAAGGGAGGTTTGGAGGGATTAAATTTTAAATCTCCTCTTACGAAGCAGAGCTTCTCATCTCTTAAAGAGAGGGGAATTTTCTTTTTTGAATAATGGAGGGATTAGATCTCCGTATTTTCATTCCATAAAAAATAGCCGCCGTACTGACTTGGACGGTATTCACCACCGATGGATTTGCCTTGGTCAGTTAAAAAATGTTTACCCGTGTCATTCAGCTTTAAAAAGCCTTTATCCACTAACTTTTCAAGTAAATCTGCTGTTTTAATTTTATATTTGGCAGCCAGTTTGGAGGTGGTCAATTTACTAAAGGCATTAGCTTCTTCATCAGTTTGACCTAAATCCTCAGTGTTCGGATTAGCTTTGACTTCATCTAAGCTGATCCGGACTTCTTCGCTAATCCGAATAATACGCTGCGCTTCTTCATACGCATCTTTAAAAACCTCATCATCTTCATACTTACGAACTGAAATGCCCATTTCATTGTTATTGACCTGGCTAAATTCATATAAATTCAAACTCGAAATAATACATTCCGATTCATTGAGATAGCACTTTGCATGCAGGTTTTTGCAGAAACTCAAACGCACATAGTCCAGTTTTTGAATCCATTTGATTTCTTCAGGATGCAAATCACTTTTGCCATAGACAATGCGAACATCAATTTTTAACCGGTCTTTGTCTTCTAATAATTCTTTAATACGGTCATTGAGACGTAAATACGGACTGATTAAAATTAGACGTTCTTTGGCATTTTTAATGAGTTCTTCTAAGAAAAAATTGGTTGCACTGGTATTTAGAAATTTAGCCATATTTTCCCTGTAATATTTTGAATATTATGTTTGTTATAGGGGAATAAGATATCGCTGAATCAGCAATCACTCAACCTTTAAATACATGCCATCCGCTGAGACATTATGGCCAAAACCGCAAGACATTGGATTGTTGCTATTCACCACAATCTGTTGTCCAATTTGAGCGTTAAACTGAAATTTCAAATCAATTTTGCAATCTTCTACGCTGTAATTGGCCTGAGCTTTATTCAGCGACATACGGGTTGAAAATTCTCCCAGATTAGGACCATAAATCAGACTGCGTAAACCCATATAGAGTCCATTAAACTCAATCTGGTAGGCATTCGAAGTCCGTTTAACTTCCATCGTATTCCATTGACCAAAACCTGCATAACGAACATATTTTCCTGCAAGATTCTTCGGTTTTTGTGGGGCAGGCAACTGTTTTAGATTGAACTGGCTAGCTTTAGCATTTGGGAAAATGGAGAACCAGGCGCGTGCCCATTGCGGCTTGCCCAGCTTGGCATAACTTATGCCGACATTATTAAACGCTGTGGTGATATCACGTTCAGAAAAAGCTGTACCGCCATCTTCTACATTCATCACACAAAATGATGACCATGCGGCTTGTTGCTCAAATTGCGCTGCGGCCTTTTGATATTGTTTTTGGTCGTAGAATTTTTTGCCATTATTTGCATAGCTTTGCACTTTGCTACAGCCTGAACGGAGCTCTTTTTCAAAGTCTGAATCAGCAAAAGTGAGCATACTTAAACTTAAAAGACCAATAGACAATAGAGATTTATACATGGTGTTATTCAGTATGATTTTGAGCTGAATAAAACATAGCCGCTCGTATAAGTAAATAGAACTTGTGCTTATTAAACTGGATAACAACAAAATATCGTGATGGCCAAGTATTAAAAAGCTGAAGAGTAGTGTCCAGAAAGCAGTTCTGGAATAGTTTTAAACTAAGAATGAATCAAGCTTGATCCAGATTGAGTTGTAAGAGTACCAAATCACGCCATTGCCCAAACTTCTGTCCAACTTGCGGCATATAGGCAGTTTGAACGAAACCCAGTTTTTCATGCAGACGAATCGATGAAGTGTTTTCAGAATCAATCGCCGCGACCATGATATGCAGTTTCTGTACTTGAGCCTGTTCAATTAAATACTGCAATAATTGAGAACCTAAACCTTGCCCTGCATAATCTGGATTTAAAAAGATCGAATGTTCTACCGTCTGTTGAAAGCCCTGAATACTACGAAACTGATCATAACAGGCATAGCCAGCAATGACTTGATTTTGAGTATCTTCAACCACAAAAACCGGGAAATTCTGATTTTTAAGTTGCTTAAACCAGATTTTGAAATAGTTCAAATCAAAGGCCGTTCTGTTCCAGGTCGCAGTACCATAGAGTACTTCCTGATTATAAATCTCGAGGATGGTTTCAAGATCATGTTCGGTCGCAGGGCGAATGTCAAAATCAGGCATATTCTTGTTCTGGTAGAGGTGAGCTGAAATCACAGTTTAAAAAAAAGCAGAACCGGAGTTCTGCCTTTGATCATACATCAATTAGAAATGATATTTCACAAGTGCGCTGACATTGTTTTCGTCTTGATTTTTAAGACCAAACTTGTTGTTCCACACTGAATGTTCAACGCCGAGGTATAAACGGGTGTCTGGAGAAATGTGTTTGCCCGCATTCCATTTCCACTGTGTAGTCCAGTTTAACTCGCTTGCTTGAGCGTCTTTTTCAGCAGTTGACCAATCAAGGAAGCCATCTACAAGAAAGTCTTCAGCACCCAGTTTAAATGGCACACCATAGGTAAGCGTCATTTGATAATCGTCTTTATTGCCAAACACTTTTTCATTATTTGCACGATAAAGATTCAAGCTAGCATACTGAAAGTATGGGATATCAAGGTCAAAGCCCACGCCATATAGGAAGTTGTCCGCATTATCTGAACCTTCCCACGTTGTTGAAATAAGCACATCTTTCACTGGACCAAAGGCAAGTTTTTGGCCTGTAACTTCGCTTAAGCTTAAACGTGGTGATAACTCAAAGTACGTACTTTTAACATCATCGCCACCGCGCAGACGATCCATAAAGAAGAATACATCTGCATATTTAACTTTTGCAGCATATTCAACAGTTAAAGTAGTTTGCTGATCGTCTACAACTTCATAGTTTTCACCATAAAGACCTGTAACGCTAAAGTCCTGCCAAACTGGTTTTGCTTGAGCAAATACAGCAGTTGAAGCCAATGCACAAAGTGCCGCAAGTTGTGTAAATTTCATTTAAATCTATCCCCCCGAGAAAGCAGAATAAGCATACAGATTAATAAGTAAAAATAAAGTTAAAAGTGATCGCTGACTTAAATATATTTCAGCCTTCATGAGTTGAATAAAGACGATCACCTTCCTAATTTTTCATTGTCTTTCGCTGATGCTTTTCTAAAGCATTATTTTTTAAATAAAGTTGAATATGTAGTGCCTTAAAAGACTGAATGTAGGACTAAAAATATAAAATCACTTCAATTCAGGATGATGAGTTTAGAAAACCAGTAAAAATAGGGGGAATATACAGATTGTTTAGTAATTAATTTGGGCCTGAGGCTGAATAGCTTTGTTTGGTTTGTGTAATGAAGCTGCTTTTAAAATCTCAAATGACGGTCGTTTTATAGGCCTATTCTCGGCATCCTAAAATAAGAGTGATCGGTCTTATATTTCAATTGAAAATCATTTTTGCAGTTTATTATTTTCGAATGACGAAAGAGTATTTTTCCCGGTTATGCAAAAGCAACTAAATAATGATAAAGCAAATGATCTATTCAGGACTGTAAGGCTGACTAGGCGCTGATCTTATAAGAAAAATTATTAGATAAAAGTGAGCTAATTTCCATAAAAAAATACTTTTAATTTCTCTTTTTTTAGGTTTTCTGGTCGAGTGTTATTTAAGCGATTTATCGGTCTGGCTTAAAAAACATTTCAAATTAAATCGTGTGAAGAGTTGCGCAATTGCCGTTTGAAAAATCCTGCATTTTTGAGCTGAGTAAGCAGTTGTCACAATGGATTATTCTTTTGCTAAAAAACCAAAATATCACTTGCATATTTCCCAGATACAGCCGATATTCAAGATATAAGGACACGATTCTGCAGACTCAAAAATGTGTTCATCATTCAAAATGGAGGGTGTGATTCCAATCATTTGAAGAAGTGAAATGCGATGCGAAACAGCAAGCTACAAACGTGCCAAGATAAAAAATTTTGCACTCAAAAGTTACAAAGATTGAGGATGGTAATATATGAATATTGAACTTCGTACCGATAACCACATTCAGAATAGTGATCGTTTAATTACTTATGTACGGGAAGAATTAAATCAAGAATTCCAGCGCCACAGCGAACGTATTACTCATTTTTCAGTCCATCTCAGTGATGAAAATGGCGCCAAAGGCGGCGATGACGATATTCGCTGTATGATTGAAGCGCGTCCTGCAGGCTTGAAACCTGTCGTAGTTAATCACCGTGGCCATAATGTCGATACTGCGATCCATGGTGCAATTGACCGACTAAAGCGTAGTCTGGAACATGTGATCGAGAAAAAAGACAATGTTCGTCCTGGTGCTCTCGAACTAGCAGACACAGATACTGCGGATATCGAAGACTAAGCCGAACCGATTTGAAAAAGCCCTGCGGGGCTTTTTTCGTATTAAACAAAAATATAGTTATGAGAAGCACAACAAATCCTGCTTTATTCGGCATAATAGTCGAAAACGAATCAAAGTGAGCTCCATCATGTTAACTGCGCAACAACAGCTTTTTGTGCAAGCACTCGAAGAATTAAATCTGGACCAGGTCAAACAGCTGCTGGCAGATGGACTCAACCCGAATTTTATTGATCATGACAAAGGTCCGGTGATTTCGGTCTGGTCAGATGGCCTGTTCAAATGGTGGGAAGAGGTGTGTGAGCTATATGAAGCCGGAACACCACTTTCAGAAGATGAGAAACAGGCACGTTTGGCAGTACATTTACAGATTCTGGAAGAACTGATCCAGGCCAAAGTGAATCTGCATCTGTGGGATACAGAAGAAATTTATGGCCCGCTCTGGGATGCCGCGAGTGCCGCATGTGCACCGGCTGTACAGCGTTTACTGGATGAAAAAGTCGATCCAAATAGCAAAGATGAAGATGGCATGACTATTTTATCTTCTATTAGTGATCTATTCTTTGATTGTGATTTTGATGAAATCAACTGGTCAGAAGCCTTGGATGAAGAAAAACAGACGCTAGAACTGCTTCGCAAGCATGGCGCAAAAATGACCAAAGAACTCAGTTAAATTTTAATAAAGAGCTCCAACATGACAACATTAAAAACCTTGGGTTTGATTGCACTGGCCGGTTGTAGTGCACAGCTTTTCGCAGCAGATTTTGAATTTGATCGACCAGGTGAGGGTCTGAGTACTGGAATTACGCCAGTCGGAAATGTCGCTTGGGAGCAAGGCTTGCCTACAGCGCGTTATAGCAAGTCGGGCGATCAGACCGCGACCACACTCAGTGCAGATATGTTGTTACGTACCGGACTCAGTGATGATCTGGAATTGCGTTTAGGTTGGGCTGGCCCGACCTGGACCCAAGTGAAATCCAATGGCCAGACCGAAGAAGATGATGGTCTGGGCGATGTTAGTATTGGTCTGAAAAAGGCCATTGATCTGGATGATGACAAACTCAGTATGGCTTTGCTGGCCGAAGCCATCATTGCAACAGGCAATACCGGTTTCACTAATGAAGAAGATATTTACAGCTTAGGTTCTGTCGTGTCGTATCAATATAATGACTTGGTCAGTACCGCATTGACCATGCGTTATGAATGGCAGGACAGCAACTGGGCAGTGTCTGCGATTCCTTCTCTAGGCTACCGCATTACTGATCGCTGGTCAGGTTATTCTGAACTGATTTACCGTAAAGCTGAAAGTGTCGATAATCAATACGCGCTCGGTACCGGGGTTATGTATGCCTTAAACGACCGTGTCCAATTGGATGCGAATGTCGGTGTAGATCTGGATGGTGCAGATCGAAGTTACTTCTCAGGCTTAGGTTTCTCTGTGCTGTTCTAAGTTATTCAACTCACAGATGATGAAATACTCGCAGTTCCCGACCTGGGGGAAAATGCTTGCCCCGGTTATTTTGGGAAGCACCTTGTTCAGCAGTCCTGCTCAGGCGGAAACGGCATTGTTGTCTGCCGAGCAGGCTTTTCCTGTGAGCGTGATCTCCACCAGTCAGCAGCAGGCTGAACTGAGCTGGCAGATTCCGGACAACTATTATCTGTATCAGCATAAAATTGAAGTTTGGCAGGGCAACCAGCCGGTATCGTTTGAGTTGCCACCCGCTGAAGATTTGTATGATGATAACTATGGACATACCCAGGTTTATTATCAGCAGTTAAAGTTTCAAATTCCGACTCAGGCGGGGCAATCCTATCAGGTCAGCTGGCAGGGCTGTGCCAAAGACCGGATCTGTTATCCGCCACAAACCATTCAGTTCAAGACCGATTTGTCCGGTCTGGTGCAATTCGAAGCTGCCGGATCAGGAGCAAAGCGTTTACTTGATCTGAATACTTCATCACTGCAACACAACACCCTGTTTAATACAGTGGATTCCTCAGAATCTACAGCAGATGAAATCTCTGCATCAGCCAACACACAAACCGAACCTTATGCAGCACAAGACCAGAAATGGTCAGCCCAGTTGCTTGAGCGCTCTTTGGGCTATGGGCTTTTACTGTTCTTCGGCTTGGGAATTTTACTGGCTTTCACCCCGTGTTCCTTGCCGATGCTGCCAATTCTGACCTCGTTGATCGTACGTGACAGTAAAGGTCTGAAAGCCTGGATGATTGCACTGACTTTTGTCAGCAGTATGGCCGCTGTCTATGCAGTACTTGGCCTAATTGTGTCTTCAGCTGGTCTGAACTTCCAGCGCTGGTTGCAGCAACCGGGAACCCTGATCGCATTTAGCATCCTGTTTGTCCTGTTTGCGCTGAATCTG
Source organism: Acinetobacter sp. RG5 (assembly GCF_031844265.1). Classification (GTDB taxonomy): domain Bacteria; phylum Pseudomonadota; class Gammaproteobacteria; order Pseudomonadales; family Moraxellaceae; genus Acinetobacter. The sequence continues at coordinate 54,741 of NZ_JAUZUV010000005.1, forward strand.
TTTGGCCTGTTTGAAATCAAATTGCCGCAACGTCTGGTTCATCGTCTGGATCGGGCACAGGCCATGCAGCAGGGAGGTAGTCTGGTCAGTGCCGGCGTTATGGGCATGATTTCGGCGCTTCTGGTGGGACCATGCATGACCGCACCGCTGGCAGGTGCATTATTGTTTATTTCCCAGACGCAAAGTCAGTGGCAGGGGGCTTTACTGCTGTTTACCCTGGGTTTTGGAATGGGGACGCCTTTATTACTGGCCAGTATTCTGGGTGCACGGATTCTGCCTAAAGCCGGGCACTGGATGAATCAGATCAAAGTGCTCTTTGCCTTTATCATGCTGGCGCTGGCGCTGTATTTTATTCGCCCACTGATTTCAGAAGCCGCTTTACAATGGTTATCCCTAGCTTTGGGTATGACCTTCGTGGCTTATGTGCTGTTCCGGATTTTCTGGCATCGTACCGGTTTGAGATGGCTATATATCCTGTGTCTGGTACTGGCCGTGCCCTATATCGCTTATAGCCAATATCAGCACAGTCAGCGTTTTTTTGTGGAGCAGGCGAGCACAGAAGCCAAGTGGCATGTGGCACGTAGTGCAGCAGAATTTCAGCAGATTTTGGACAGGGCACCACAAGGGCAAAAGATTATTATTGATGTCTACGCCGACTGGTGTGTTGCCTGTCAGCCGATCGAACATCGTATTTTAAAATCTGCAGCGGTACAGCAGGCGCTTGCGCCATATTTCCTGATCAAGCTGGATTTAAGCCAATATAATGTCTCTCATCAAGCGCTGTTAAACCAATGGGAAATTCTCGGGCCGCCGACGTATTTATTCTTGAATGCGCAGCAGCAGGAAATTAGGGGTTTACGTTTAACCGGTGCTTTTAGCGAGGCAGAATTGCTGGCACAGCTGCAAGCACTGGCTCAAAGTGAAAATCCATAATTTAGTTCTTAAAAAAAGCTGAACCCGTTTAAGAAACCTGCATCTGTGCTGGCACCGGTTCAGCATAGGCTTTGACCAGATTACGCCCACCGGCTTTGGCCTGATAAAGCGCCTGATCGGCCTGACTTAATAACTGTTGCGGGCGTAATTCCGCGCTAGAAATGGCAATCCCGAAACTGGCGGTCACCGGAATCAGCTCACCTTCATCACTGAAAATCTGCAATTGCTGAATGGCAATGCGGCAGCGTTCAGCCACTTGTTCGGCTTTTTCCAGACTGGTATTTTTAAGCACGAGAATAAATTCTTCCCCACCAAAACGGCCGACCACATCACTTTCGCGTAATTGCTGGTTCAGCACGGCACTCACTTCGACTAAGGTTTCATCGCCCTTATGATGGCCATAGTGATCATTAATTTTCTTGAAATGATCCAGATCTAATAACACTAAAGCATAATTTGGAGTGGCTGCGGCATTCAGTTTATCCAGACATTGGTTGATACTACGGCGGTTAAACAGATTGGTAAGCGGATCGATCTGGCTCAGCTGTTTGATTAGCTGCTCGCGATGCCGCCACTGACTCAGCAGAATCTCGAATAACACCATGCAGACGGCCAGAATTGGCAAAATGAAATACAGCATCGATAACAGCCAGAAACCATTATAGAAAAGCTTGTCATCGATATTAAATAGCGGTGAATAAGGCAATTGATGACTGAAACTTAAATAGGCACATCCATCCAGAAAAATGGAAGCAGGAATCAGCATGCTATACACTAGCGTGCGATGAAACAGTACCAGACCGACCATAATTAAGCAAACGTAAGCGGTAGTAGCGACCGGACTGATCACACCGACAATATAGGCATCCCGGCATAGCGAAACCACAAAAGTGCCGACTGCCAGATAGGGCAGATAACGTTCCACCAGACGGTTGCCCTGAAATTTATAACAAGGATAAACCAGCACGGCTAAAATCAATAAAAAACTGCCGTTCAGCACGACTTGCGAATGAACCCGTTCAATCTGTACATATTGCCAATACTCAGGATTGAATAAAACAAACAGGTCCCAGCCGAGTTAGGTCAGATGTACACCGCATCCCAAGGTCAGCATCAGGATGCATTTCTTCAGGATGCGCCAGTTCATCACGACTTCATCTTCGACCAGATATTTCTTGATTCTGTGTCTTAGCACTTTTTCTAATACAGGCGATATTCGCTTCATGGTCCCGGTCTGACTTTAATTGTTATGGCAGATTTTTTAAGACTTATTGGATATTTATAGCTTTATTTACACAAGATAACATAAGTTTGAATGCTTGATAAACAAAAATATTTAAAACATTTTTGTGATTTAGTTGATACCTCATCTGCTCAGTCTTTACCTATAGCACAAGTGATCTAGGCTATGTCAAAGGGTTCTAATCAAACTTAAAGAGGTTAAGAGGCATACAGTTTTGTTCTAAATTCAGGATGATGTGTTTTATTTGTGCTAATTATTTCAATATAGTCAATCGTTAAAATGGCTGCATTGTTAGAAATAACCAAAGATAAAGAGTGAAGCCATGAAAGTTTTACAGATTGATTCCAGTATTTTAGGAGATGCCTCTATTTCGCGTCAGTTGACTCAGGCCGTGGTGGAACAATTGCAGCAAAAATATGCTGAGATCATTGAAGTTGAATACCTGGATCTGGCTGCACAGCCTATTCCCCATCTTACCGCCGAAATTTTAATGGGGCAGAATGCAGAACAGACGGCATTGGACGAGGAAATTTTAGAGCAATATTTGCAGGCAGATATCGTGGTAATTGGTGCAGCGATGTATAACTTCGGTTTGCCATCGACCTTAAAAGCCTGGATTGACCGGATCTGTGTCGCGGGACGTACCTTTAAATATACCGAACAAGGTCCTGTGGGTCTGGCGGGCAATAAAAAAGTGTATATCGCCAGCAGCCGTGGTGGTGTCTATGGCGAGCAAAGCCCGGCTGATTTTCAGGAGGCTTTCCTGAAAACCGTGTTTAACTTTACCGGTGTGAATGATATCGAAGTGATTCGTGCTGAAGGAGTGAACATGGGCGAAGCGGTTAAAGCCCAAGCATTGCAAACTGCATTGCAGCAAGTTCAGGCCATTTAAAAATCTAAAACCTCTTTTCAAAGGTCAGCTACGGCTGACCTTTTTTATGCATTGAATTATGGTTAATCTCGGTCCAGACGATGGGCAAATTCTGCAAGATCGGTCAGGGCCTGCTTGGCTTCATCGAACCAGGCACTGAACATCTGGAAGTTGTGCCACATGCCGGTATACAGTTTAAATTCGACCTCGACACCCGCCTGTTCCGCTTTTTCTTTAAAACGGCTAGCATCATCCAGCAGAATTTCCTTGGAACCTACCTGAATATGAATCGGTGGCAAACCGGTTAAATCGGCAAAAAAAGGAGAAACTTCCGGATCACCCCGATCAATTGAACGCGGTACATAATATTCAATCCCGGTTTGAACTGTTTCCAGAGACAGCAGGGCATCATGCTTCTGGTTATAACGTAAAGATTCACTGGTCAACGTTAAATCTAGCAGTGGAGACAGCAGAATCAGACCGCTGACCTGTGGAAGACTTTCCTGCTGTATTTTGAGTGCTAGCGCCAAGGCCAGATTGGCACCGCAAGAATCGCCGGACAGAATAATATCTTTGGCCTGAACACCTTGATCCAGCAGCAGATTATAGACATCAAACAAGGCTTCTAATGCTTCCGGATAGGCAGATTCAGGTGATAGCGGATAATCGACATGCAGTACCTGCATCTGGGTTCGAGCCGCAATTTGAGTCATAAAGGCGCGATGGGTATTTAAAGAACCTAAGTAAAATGCGCCGCCATGAATATGAAAAATCAGCTGGGTCGATTCCTGCTGCGGCTTAATTTCTTCCGCGCGCAGTCCGGCCAGTCGGAGCGAGCGAATCTGTACCGTTTTATCCTGAGGGAAAAGTTTGCACATCTGTTCCAGAGCAATGCGCATTGAACTCGGTGGAAGACTGAATCTGCTCGGGGCACGAATGGCCGTTTTTAAAAAGCTTTCTGTAATTAATTGTTTCGTTAGCGGGCTTATCTTCATCTTCCTTCCATCTTTTTGTGCTTTTATTGATCGTGTAGATTATTTACCAACCATATTTACAAGGTTACACTAAATAGTCACAGCTAAAAATTGAAAAATTGTTGTGACTTTTTAATACTACATGGGTCTATTTTCAGACTAAGGAAATGAAGAAAAATGAAAAAAATAGCGCTTACGTTAGGACTACTAGGCTTATCTGCACTGGCTAATGCCGCGGATCCTTTAAATGGCACGGTATGGAAAACCATTGATGATAAAACCAAGCAGCCTAAGGCCATGGTTAAATTCACTGAACAAAAGAACGGCACTTTGTCAGCCAGTATTCAGTCTGTGTTAACTCCAGGTGAAGAAAATGCCTGCAAGAAATGTGAAGGTCCATATCACAACAAATCTCTGAAAGGCCTGACCATTGTTAAAGGTCTAAAAAATGCTGGCGGGACTAGCTATGACAGCGGTTCGATCCTGGATCCGCAATCTGGTAAAACCTATAAGTTGAAAGGCCAGCTAGCAGACGGTGGCAAGAAGCTTGAGCTACGTGGTTTTATCGGCGTAGCGGCATTGGGTCGTAACCAGACCTGGATTCGTGCCAACTAATTTATTTTAAGTAGGTTTACAAAAGCCTGACCAATGTCAGGCTTTTTTTATGAATACAATTTAGAGCAAGAGATTAGTGATCCAAGCCACGATAAGCTATTTCATCAAAACCGGCAATAAATCCTGTAGAGGTTGCCAAGATTGGACGTTTAATTAAACTGGTATGGGTAGTTAATGCATTAATTAATGCATCTTCACTCGACAGGGCGGTCTGTTGCTCTTCTTCACTGAGTTTACGCCAAGTAGTGCCTTTCTTATTCAGAACCACATCTTGACCCAAGGCATCCAGCCAGGTTTTGACGGTTTCAGCATCGATGCCCTGTTTTTTATAGTCATGAAATTCATAACTCAGACCTTGCTCCGTCAGCAGATCAAAGGCCTTCTTCATCGAACTACAATTTTTAATTCCGTAAATTTTTAACATAGCTGCCATCTAAAAAATTTAAATCATGAACTAGCTTAACTAAATTGGCAGCAGCAGACCATGCAAAAGCAAATGAAAAAAAGGAAAAAATTTTAAATAGCAGAAAAGTCATGTCATCAAAATGACATCAAGCAGCTTTAATATGAGCAGCAAGAAAAAGAACAATCTAAATAATAAGAAAAATAGAAATTTGGGAATGATAGAAATAGAAAACCCGCATTTAATCATCCTGATCATGCGGGTCTCAATCCAACGTCCAATGTCACATCCATGCAAAACAAGCTAAATCTATAGTCTGTTTTATTTTCGTCCTACGGCGTCCTGTCCTTGTGTCGTCGTCCTGACATGTCCTTGTGCCGTAGCGCTATAATGCTATGTTATTACATTGAGATAAACCCAAAAAATACGTCATGTTATGTAAGAGATAAACCTTAATTCAGTGAACGTGTGTTCACTGAATTAAATAATGAAAATTATAATTTATAGTCGATGATCACGGGGGCGTGGTCGCTAAACCATCGTTCTTTATAGACCCAAGCATTAACGGTGCGCTCTTTCCAGTCCGGAGAACAAGCATGATAATCAATCCGCCAACCAACATTCTTAGCACGCGCCTGTCCACGGTTTGACCACCAGGAATATAACTCGGCTTCTTTACGCACTTCACGGAAAGTATCAACATAACCAAGCTCATCGTAGATATGATCTAGCCAGGCACGTTCGTGCGGTAAACAGCCCGAGGCTTTCTGGTTACCCGACCAGTTTTTAATATCGATACGTTTATGCACGATATTGTAGTCACCGCAGACAATCACCGATTTATTTTCATCGCGCCACTGTTTCAGGATTTTTGCGTATTCTTCCAGAAAGTGATCTTTACGCGCTTGTGCTTCATCGCCTGATGAACCCGAAGGCAGATACAGGGAACAGATCTGTACAGTTTGTTCTAGACCCAAGTTAAATTCAGCGGCAATAAAACGGCCTTGTGAATCGGCCAGTTCAAAACCCAAGCCATCGGTCAGAGACACAAAAGGCAGACGGCTATAAATGGCAGTACCGGCATAACCCGGACGCTCGGCAGGAAACAGGTGCGTGTACCAGCCTTCAGGCTTGAATTTGTCCGTCCACTGCGCATGCGTGATCCGGCTTTCCTGCATGCAAATCACGTCGGCATCCGACTGTTCCATCCATTCTAATAGACCTTTGGTGACAGATGAGCGTAAGCCGTTGACATTAATTGAAACGACGCGAAGAATTTTTTGATCACCTGGATAGCTACTCTTTGGTATCATGCGCAAGTCTTACCTTAATTAATGGATTTAGGAGCACCTCATGTCAACGCCAGCTCAGTTTAACCCACAAGCTTTTATCGAACTCGCATTATCACGCGGTGTGCTTAAATTTGGTGAGTTTACTTTAAAATCGGGGCGTGTGAGTCCCTATTTTTTTAATGCGGGTCTGTTGAATGATGGTGAAGCCTTGACACTGCTGGCTTCTGGCTATGCTGCAAAACTGACTGAATGTGACCATGTTGAAGTGATTTTTGGCCCTGCCTATAAAGGCATTCCTTTTGTGGCAGCAACTGCTGTGGCTCTGTCGCAAAATCATGGGGTAAGTGTGCCGTGGGGTTTTAATCGCAAAGAAGCCAAAGATCATGGCGAGGGTGGCGTATTGGTTGGTGCTTCTGTAGAAGGTAAAAAAGTCTGGATCATTGATGACGTAATTACGGCAGGCACAGCGATTCGTGAAGTCGTCACTATTTTGAAGAATGCCGGTGCTCAAATTGCTGGAGTTTTGGTAGCGCTAGACCGCCAGGAGAAAGGTCAGGGGGATTTATCTGCGATTCAGGAAGTGCAGCAAGAGCTTGAGATTCCTGTACATGCCTTAATTACCATGAAAGATTTAATGGACTATCTGGAAGCGAAAGGCGACCTAGAAGCTTTGGCGAAAATGGAAGATTACCGTGTTAAATACGGGATCTAAGCCTAGATTGGCATAGAAAAGGAAGCGTGAGCTCACTGCTGTCCCATAGTTTGCTTTAAATAAAAAAACCTGAGTCCTAACAGTTAAAATATGAGTGCAAACAAACACTTTAACGACCAGGATTCAGGTTTTGTCACATCAGAATACCGTATTTCATGAGCTAATTAAACCTGTTGTGCGACAGGATTTTGAACAACTTGCTAAAGTACACCATGTTGGACAGAAATTTAGAGCGGCTTCCCGGTGGGATCAGTTTATTGCCATATTGATGTCTCAATTCTCTTGTAGACAAAGTCTGAGAGATATTCAATCCAATTTGGAGTGCCAACAGGAAAAGCTAAGTCATCTCGGAGCAAAGTCTATTCCCCGAAGCACGCTGGCACGAATCAATGAGCAGCAGCCTGCTGCCTTGTATCAACAGCTATTTCACAAGTTGCTTAAATACTATGAACACTCAAAAGTAGCTCATAAATTTCGCTTTAAGAATCCCTTGTATTCCTTGGATGCCAGTCATATTGACCTGTCGCTTTCCTTATCTGAATGGGCCAAAGTTCACGACTCAAAAGCCAGCATGAAACTCAGCATAGGATTGAATCACAGCAATGATATTCCTGAGTTTGTTGCAGTTGAAAATGGCAAAGAAAATGACATGGTACAAGGCCGCAAATTCCAGTTTCCTGCTGGCAGCATTGTAGTTTTTGATAAAGGCTATGTCGATTACCAATGGTATGCAAATCTGACTGCTCAAAACATTGGATTTGTCACACGTTTTAGGCCTAAATCTGTGTATCAGGTGATCCAGCAACATCCAGTGCTTGAATCCAAAGGTATTCTAAAAGATGAAACCATTCAGCTGAATAGCGCACATGCCCTAAAAAGAAAAGCCCCAGTGTTAAGAAGAATTGAATATAGAGATCAGCAAAGTGGCAAGCACTTTAGCTTTCTCAGCAATAACTTTCATTTAGCCGCCTCCACCATTGCGGCGATTTATAAAGATCGTTGGAAAGTTGAGCTGTTCTTTAAGGCGATTAAGCAGAATCTCAAATTAAAAGCGTTTCTAGGCCGCAGCAGGAACGCAATTCAGACACAAATCTGGATTGCGATGATCGCCTATTTATTGGTGAGTTTCGCTCAACATTTAGGGAAAACAGGTTGGACAGTTCAACGTTTACTCAGAATAATTCAAGTGAATTTGTTTGAAAGAAGAACTTTAAAAGCTTTATTTTCACCCGATAAAATACCCATAAAACAAGAGGAAGCTCAAATGAGCTTCCTCTTGTGAAAAATTGTGGGACAGCAATGAGCGTGAGCTTCCTTTTTTTATAGATACTCAATTTGTTAAACATTTGAAATCTATTATCTCTGTCTATTCTTGTAAGCATTGGCTTACATCGATTCCAGCACTTTGCGGCTGTTTTGAATAGTGGAAATTTCCTATGATAGCTTTAACAGGAACAGGAGGTTCCACACAAGAATAACAATAGATAAATACAAGGAAAGTAAGGTACGACAGGAGTTATACCAAGCGAACCCATACGGAAAACCCCTGGCAGATGCCAGGGGTTTTTCATTTCTATTTCTTTATAGAGCAACGCTTACAACAGCAATGATTCAGAACATGATTCTTAAAAATTCACTGTTAATGAGCTAAATAGAGGAGTAGAAAACCTTTCACCAAAATTATGAATCTTCAGAGCTAAAAAAAGCACCTGAAGGTGCTTTTTCTTATTGCTGTGCTAAATTATAGCGCAACGATATTGATCGCATTTGGACCTTTTTGACCATCAACCACGCTAAAAGAAACGCGCTGACCTTCAAACAAAGTTTTGAAACCAGAACTGCTGATTTCTTTAAAGTGTGCAAAAACGTCAGGACCTGATTCTTGTTGAATAAAACCAAAACCTTTAGTTTCGTTAAACCATTTTACTGTACCGGTAACTGTAGTAGACATAATATAACCTGTTAAATTTTAATAATTTTAGTCATGCAAATGACTATGGATAACTTGGAAAAACAACAAGAATTGAAATAAAGATCTGAAAAAACTGAGGATTATAAATAATACTGCGGCACTTAAAGAAGCTTAACTAAACAACGCTTTTTTCTAGTTAAAGACAGCATAGCCTAAATCAGAAAATATTCAAGTTTTTTATATTTATTATTTATTTTTCTTATAAAAGTAGCTCAATTCTTGTTTTTTAAAGCATTTCAAGCTGATTCGCTTGAGCTTTATCATTTGCATTTAAGCTTTAGCGAAGCTAAACAATAAATACACGTTGTGTTTGTGTTACTTTATGTTAATCAAAATCGTTCAGTACCCAGCAAGATTTTACTAAGTCATTGTATTTTATAACTTTGGGTAAATTAGTATTTGTAGTTTTAAGATAGTTATCGTCATTGTTTGCGTATAAAAATCCACCTATATTAAAATTCAATTGGAAAAATTAACTATAAGAATTTCTTGATTTTAATTTAAAACCAAATATGAGTGAGTCTCATGGATTACTGGAACAGTGTGTTACTTATATCCATCATCACCATGGTTGGACTGGCCATGATCATCCTGTTCGTCGGATGTAAAATGTGGAAGAACTTGGTGGTTACTTTACTGATTGCCACCTTGATTGGTTTTCTGATTGTATGTGCAATCAATTTTGTTTTTGGCGATCGTCTTCAATTTCTATGGGGTGCCCCTGAGACTGGCGATAGCAATTTTATGCTGGAAATGGGGCTGATGAGCCTGTTAATTGGCGGCGTGAGTACCTTTATCATTATGTTAGGCACTTTGGTGGCTAAAAGTAACAGTAGAAATCAAGGCGATGAAGACTAGTTTTTCGCAAAATAATAAGTGTCTTAATGAGCGGGAAAGTACAGAAAAGCATTGCATGTACAGTTCATAGGATTAAAAAATCTTCCTCAGCCAAATGTATAGTGCCATAGCGCTACGGGACATGAATGGAGCTTCATATCCCGTAGCTGCATAATTTTCTGTATCAAAAATTTAGAACATCATTTTCAGACCTGCCGAATAGATCCAGCCTTTTTCTGAATCTGAACTTTGCTGCCAGGCCGTCTGTTGGTTGCCTTTACTATATTCATAACCCACTTCCAAATAAGGCATGAGCTTTTTGCTCAGTTCATAGCGTGTTTCCAGGCTCAAGGTGGCATGACTAAGGCCGGTTTTTTTCGCATTAGCTGCCTGATCATTCAGGATGACATCCAGTTCGACAAAGGGTTGCATAATCAGTTTCTGAGTCAGTAACAGGTCACGCTCTGTTTTCAGTTTTAATCCGACAAAGTCATCTTCACCAACATAGACATGAGCATCCGTTTTGAAAAAGTAGGGAGCCAGGCCATGTAGCCCAAATACTGCATCGAAGCGCTCGTTCTGCTGGTTTATAGAAGGCTCGGCTAAATTTTCCTGTCGATAGCGCACCCCGGTCTGCACATCCCAGAAATCAGAAATATTTCGGCTATACAACACTTTGGCATCATATTCGGCCTGACGGGATTCATGTTTGTCGGCTTCTAGCTTGAGGAAAATTTTATTTTCATCCGTGCCGACTCTGGCCTGGTTCTTGGACTTGAATGCTCCATTTCCCTCTGAACTATGCTGCCATTTCTGGTCCAGAATAATCTGGCTATAAATCTGTGCGCCATGTTCTTTACGATGATCATGTTCGCTGGCAGAACTGACTGAATTTTGTGGTGTGTTCAGCGCCTGCTGTTGATGCAATAACTTTGGTGGCGGTTGATGAGAAACGGCATCTGCTGTTTCAGTATGCTGTGCGTGGTCATCAGCCATGTTTTGCATGGCATGATATCCGCTATGATGCTGATGTTCATTATGACCCGTATGCTCGCTAGAAGCTGCCGCAAAAATACTCAGACTGCTTAGGGTAAGCGCACTGCTGAGCACTGACTTTACCAAAAGATTAGTGATGTGCATGGCTTTCTCCTTGAGCAGCTGCTGGCTTTGACGGCATTTTTTGTGAAGAAGGGTGAGATGCTTGATCTTCATCAACCTGTGCCACAATCAGCTTGTTCATCATGCCGGCACTCATGTGATAGAGCAGATGGCAGTGAATCGCCCATTCTCCCAGTTCGTCTGCTGTGAGCAAGGTCGTGACCGTTTTCCCGGGCGGCACAATCACGGTATGTTTATTTGGCATATTTGCAGCAGACTGACCATTTTCCAGCTGCATAAACATGCCATGCAAATGCATCGGATGGGCCATCATGCTGTCATTGATAAATTTCAGCCGGATCCGCTCGCCATATTTCACTTGAAGTGGCTCGGCATCACTGAATTTTTTACCATTCATGGTCCAGATGTAGCGCTCCATGGTTCCACCCAGACGAATCACCAGTTCACGTTCTGCTGCGCGGGTATCAGGTTGCGGTGTCAGGGCTTTGAGGTCTTGATATTGCAAGGCTTTGTGCCCTGCAGGCGTAGACATATTGGCCCAGCCCTGAACAGGCTGATTGGTTCCGGACATGTCACTATGACTTGTATGCATGTCGTGCTGGGCATGTTGATCATGTTCACTTGTGGCAGTCTGCATGGTCTGACTGCTGTGTGTGTCATGTGACATGTCATGTTGTTCGCCATGTCCCATATCTTCCATGGTCAATAAGGCACGAGGGCGCGGTGTTGGTAATTGAACCGGAGCCGGGGCTTTACTTGAATCAGTTGCCTGATGCAGACTGCCAATGGCAAAGCCTGAGCGGTCGATCGATTCCGCTTCAATCTGGTAATGCGCTGCAGTGGGTTCCACAATCACATCATAGGTTTCAGCGGTTCCGATACGGAATTCATCTACATTGACCGGCTGCACCGGTTGTCCATCGGCACTGACCACGGTCATTTTCAGCTGGGGAATACGCACATCGAAAAACGACATGGCAGAAGCATTGATGAAACGCAGGCGGACTTTTTCATTGGGCTGGAACTGGCCACTCCAGTTTTGTTGCGGCGTTTTTCCATTGACCAGAAAGGTATAACCGGTAACATCAGATAGGTCGGTTTTCAGCATACGCATCTGGTTCCACATCTTGCGGTCTGACCAGGTGACCTTCAGGCCATCACGTTTCACCTGCTGGAGTACATCGCCCAAGGTTTCACGCTGGTTCTGATAATATTCGGCCGATTTTTTTAAATTGTTCTGAATCTGCTGGCCGCTTTGTTCGTGAAAATCTGACAGCATCACCACATAATCCCGCTCGGTTTGTTCATGTGGAGGTAGTAATGTCTGTGCTTTGGGGCGAATCACCAATGCGCCATAGAGGCCGTCCTGTTCCTGACCTTTGGAATGTGCGTGATACCAATAGGTGCCGTTTTGACGAACCTTGAAGCGATAAGTAAAAGACTGTTTCGGTTTGACCCCCTGAAAACCGTTAAATCCGGGGACACCATCCATCAGCCCGGGCAGGAGGAGGCCATGCCAGTGCAGCGAGGTATCCTGATTGTTCAGGTTGTTTTGTACATGAATGACTGCATCATCACCTTCTTCAAATTCCAGCAAGGGTGCAGGGAATTTTCCGTTTACAGTGATACGCTTGACCGTCTTTCCGGTGAGATTGATCGGGCTTTCATCAATGACCAGATGATATTCTTTACGGCTGCAAACAAGGCAGACGACGAGATGAGACCGAAGCCCAGACACAGGCTTTGACTGATTTTAAGCAACATAACTTAATCCTTAATGAATAAAAAAATTTAAAAATTCAGGATCAAGCTTTGGGTGGGCGCAGGATTTCTTGCCAGTAACCGGCAAGGTGCTGGGCATGGTAAGCAGGGAGGAGGGTTTTTTCCGGATAACCGTGATCAGGCACGCTTAACTCGGGCGTTGTAATGGGCAGGCTGGTGACCAAGTTCTGGCAGGCCATAGTGCCACAATCCAGACAATCTGATGACTGCTGGGTGCTGTCACTGACACAGTCCGGCTGAATCAGTTCCTGATCTTGATGATGATCAGTCTTATGCAGCGAGTGAGAAGCAGAGGGTTTTGTCATTTCCAGACAATGAGGATTCGTTTTTTCAGACGGCATAACCAGATGCATGGTGTTTGCAGATGCGACAGACACACTGCTCCAGCCTATGGCAAAAACCACAAGCATCACCAACCAGATCTGTTTGACGAGCCGTATGAGCAAAAGTACACCCTGAAAAAATGCGCTGCATGTTTGAGCAATAAAAGCATAAACGCAGTAACTCAAATTAGCAAATTCTGGACAAGATTATTTTTTAGGTCACCTACATACTACTTTTTTCATAGGTTCAGGTTTCAGTTTCGCACTTTTCGCATTTTCTACAGTCTAGCAGCATCCCGAGTTTTTCTTTACGTCCTTGCTCGGTCATCACCCATGGGCGATTTTGCCAGGGCGGGGTATGCCGCACATGCTGGCCATGTCCGCAGGCCAGTTCTGCAACCCAATGCTGTTCCTCATCCAGGTGAAAACCGATAATGGCCTGTTGCATGGCATACCTCCCTTGAGCTCAAATTGCCTGAGCATCTATCTAAAAACCTATACAAAATAAGTCATGCAAAATCACCATAAACAAAAGAATCCACACAAGCTATACTCCTTGCCAAGTCATTTTTTGAAAAAGAGCAGAGACACATGCGCGTACTTGTTGTGATGGATCCCATTGAAAATGTAAACCTGAAGAAAGACTCGACCATGGCCATGCTGTGGGCAGCAGCACGTCGCGGGCATGAACTCGGTTATGCATTGCAGCAAGATTTATATGTCGATCAGGGCAAGGCCTTTGGTCTGATCGCGCCGCTACAGGTATTTGAAGACTACGACCATTATTATGAACTTGGCGAAAAACAAAAAGAGTCGATCGCTGCTTATGACGTTGTCTTGATGCGTAAAGATCCGCCTTTTGATATGAACTTCGTCTATACCACTTATATTCTGGAGCAGGCAGAGCGCGAAGGGGCATGGATCATCAACAAACCGCAAAGCCTGCGTGACTGTAATGAAAAACTGTTCGCGACCCAGTTCCCGCATCTGCAAGTTCCGACCTTGGTGACTTCGCAGCAAAGCCTGATCCGTGAATTTCTCAAAGAACAGGTCGATGTGATTGTAAAACCTCTAGATGGTATGGGCGGCACCGGGATTTTCCGCCTGTATCAGGATGGCATCAACATCGGTTCAACCATTGAAATGCTGACCAATAATGGTACCCAGCCGATTATGGCGCAGCGTTATATTCCGGAAATTGTCGAAGGCGATAAACGCATCCTGATGATTAATGGTGAGCCAGTGCCGTATTGTCTGGCCCGTATTCCACAAAATGGTGAAGTGCGTGGTAATCTGGCCGCGGGTGGCCTAGGTGAGGCACGCCCCCTGACTGAAAATGACAAAGCCATTGCAGCAAAAGTAGGGCCGTATCTCAGAGAAAAAGGTCTGGTCTTTGTAGGGCTGGATGTGATCGGAAATTATGTTACTGAAATTAATGTAACCAGTCCAACCTGTATCCGTGAAATTGACACCCAGTTTGGCACCTCGATTGCAGATGATCTGTTTGCCGTGCTGGAAGCGGGGCAGGCCAATCAGGTTTAAAAGCAAAATCAGGTGAAAAAAGAGTCTGCTTGCAGGCTCTTTTTTATTTTTTCATTGGGGATAGCGCTTAAATAAAAATGCCGTCATTACCATACCCAGCATCGAAAGGCAGACGGTGATAATGGCAAGATTGGCCCAGTATTGAGTGGCAGATATCAGCGCAGCGCTCAGGGTCAGTATAAAAAACTGTGCGCAGGCTGAAATTTGTAAAACCACACCCACACTGGCTGCTGCTGCATAGGCACGTGGTGCATAGTGCAGGGTAATCGCAAAAACAGTGGTTGGGATCATCCCGCCAATCAGTGAAAACAGCACGGCACTGACAACCTGCAATTCAAATGAGAGCCAGGAATTTGCAGCAAATACCAAGCAACTGCTGCAGAGCATTGCTACAAATCCGGTACTCAATAAGGTGGGCGGTCTATAACCCTGTTGCAGCAACATGCCTGCGCCAAAAGTGCCCCCCAGATTGGCCAGCACGACTATCGAGACCAGCATCCCTGCGCGTTTTAAGTCCAGCCCCTGTTCGACATACAGCGTAGGCAGGAAGCCCGTGACAGTAATCCATTGACTGGTATAACAGGCAAAAATAATCGCCAGACAGATAATGGGAGGATGGGTCAGGGTAATTTGAACAATCTGCCAGAATGAGGTGTTTTCCGTAGCTGGCTGAGAAGAGTCTGGCTGTGTTACCAGGACAGGTTCAATATTTAAATATTGTTTAATCATGCCAGCAATGACAAGGCACAGGCAGCCCAAAATGGCCCAGATCATTTGCCAGTCCAGATATTCAAGCAGGAGAGGAATCGTCAATACGGCCAGACTGACACCGATGCCCATATAGGAACTCCAGAGTCCCATCTTGAAATTCAGTGTCTCAGCGCGGCTGGTACGTTTTAAAATTGCTGGCGCACACAAGGAAATGGTTAAAAACCCGATTCCTTCCATAAAGCGCAATACATATAAAGTGGCAGGCTGCGTAATCCAGAGCCCGGCAAGACTGCTCAGCCCTAAAATGATTAAGGCCATGATCAGGCAGCGCTTTAATCCCATTTTTTCCGAGAAGGCGCCAATGCATAGCGCAAACAGCATTCCGGCAGCCTGCACCAACGCTAATGAAAAACCAGCCTGGGTAAAACTCAGGTTTAAATCCTGCTGCAATACAGGAATCACGGCCGAAAGTTTGCCGACATGGATCGCAGCCAGATAACCGGCCAAGATAATCCATACATCATGACATGATATTTTTGACATTTATCCGAACTGAGTCCATTTAAAGCATCTGCTTGTACATCAAGCATCATTCATATATAGATATGAATAACATGAAAGTTTTATAAAATTGATAGGATTTAAGCCTAAGCTCATTAGTCGATGATAGGATATGGATTGACCGGGAGTGAGCTGTAAAGGGTTCTAAATAAAGCCTTGTCCGTGGCAAGGTTATTGATAATATAATGAGAAAATCATTTAAAATTGCTATGATATGTCACTTAAGTCGAAGGAAAAGTGCAGACCTTATAAATAAAACGAGTCTAAACTTGGAATTTGCGTGAAAAAAACAATTAAAGCCTTGTTGAAATAAAGTAAATAAACTTTCATGGCCTGAGGTTTGTGATTACAATTGATTACTTAAATCAGATTTCCTGCTCCATTTTTTGAATTGAAGAATTAGACCGTGACCGACGCTCAGCAAAAACAGCCTAAACATGTCATGATGATGGCCGCAGGTACAGGTGGACATGTGTTTCCAGCGTTAGCTGTTGCCAAAGATTTACAACAACAAGGTATACAGGTTTCATGGTTGGCCACGCCCGCAGGCATGGAAAACCGTCTATTAAAAAACCAGAATATTCCCATTTATCAGATTGATATTCAGGGCGTGCGTGGCAACGGTTTTCTACGTAAGGCCTTGGCTCCTTTTAAAATCATGAAAGCCACCTTCAGTGCCATGAAATTCATGAAACAGCTCAAGGTCGATGCCGTGGCAGGCTTTGGCGGTTATGTGGCAGGGCCGGGTGGTCTGGCTGCGCGTATTTTAGGCATTCCGGTGCTGATCCATGAACAGAATGCAGTTGCCGGTTTTACCAATACCCAATTGTCGCGTGTGGCAAAGACGGTGTGCCAGGCTTTTCCAAATACTTTTCCGGCCCAAGAAAAAGTCGTGACTACAGGTAATCCGGTACGACAAGAAATTAGCGAAATTTTAAATCCGTCCTGGCGTTATCAGGAGCGTGACAAGGCAGGACTACCCTTACGTATTCTGATCGTTGGTGGGTCTTTGGGGGCGCAAGCCTTAAATGAACGGGTTCCAGAAGCTTTAAAGCAACTCAATGTGCCATTAAGCGTCTATCATCAGTGTGGGCAAAACCATGCCGAAGCGACCCGGGCACGCTATGAAAATGCACCGGCCAGTCTACAAGTTGAAGTACAGCCCTTTATTGAAGATATGGCCAAAGCCTATTCTGATGCCGATCTGGTGATTTGCCGTGCCGGAGCTTTGACCGTCACTGAAATTGCCACTGCTGGCGTAGCTGCGATTTTTGTGCCGCTTCCAAGTGCAGTGGATGATCACCAGACGGCCAATGCCGGTTTCCTGGCCAATATCAATGCGGCAAAGATTTGCCCGCAGGCCACGATGACCCCGGAAAGTTTAAAAACATTATTAGAGCCGATGCTGAATCGCCAACTGTTAATGGAAATGGCCGTGAAAGCACGCCGACAGGCTCAACCCGATGCGACTCAACATGTGGTCCGTTTAATTCAAGAATTGTAATCCGAGTAAACTATGTCTCCAACAACCCCAGCTGAACAAGCGAAAAAGTTAATTAAAGTGCCGGAAATGCGCCGTATCAAACACATTCATTTTGTGGGGATCGGTGGTGCAGGCATGTGTGGTATTGCGGAAGTGCTGAAAAACCAGGGCTATAAAGTTTCCGGTTCAGATATTAAGGCATCCAATACCACCGCACAGCTGGAAGCGAATGGCATTAAAGTCTATATCGGACATACTGCAAATAATATTAAGGGCGCCAACGTGATCGTGGTCTCTACCGCGATTGATAAAGAAAATCCGGAAATTAAAACCGCGATTGAAAACCGTATTCCTGTGGTTCGCCGTGCGGAAATGCTGGGTGAACTGATGCGTTACCGTCATGGTATTGCCGTTGCCGGTACGCATGGCAAGACCACGACCACCAGCCTGATCACCTGTATGCTGGCTGAAGAAAATATGGATCCAACCTATGTGATCGGTGGTTTGCTGAACCGTACCGGTATGAACGCAGCCTTGGGCGCCAGCCGTTATATCGTGGCCGAAGCCGATGAGTCAGATGCTTCTTTCCTGCACCTGGAACCGATGGCTGCTGTGGTGACCAATATTGATGCCGATCATATGGATACCTATGGCGGTAGCTTCGATGTCCTGAAAGATACTTTTATCCAGTTCCTGCAAAAATTGCCATTTTACGGCTTGGCCGTAGTGTGTGGTGATGATGCCAATATCCGTGAAATCATGCCGCGGATTGCACGTCCGTTACTGACTTATGGCTTCAATGAGGACAATGACATCCGCGCAGTAGATGTTGATCAGGATGGCATGCAAACCCACTTTACCGTATTGCGTAAAGAGCGTGAGCCATTGCGTGTAACCGTGAATCAGCCAGGTTTGCATAATGTGCTGAATGCCTTGGCCGCGATTGGTATAGCGACCGATGAAGGCGTGTCTGATGCTTCAATCTGCCGTGCACTGGAAGGTTTCAGTGGTGTGGGGCGTCGCTTTGAGGTTCAGGGTGAGTTTGCGATTGAGGGCGGTGACGTGAAACTGGTGGATGACTATGGTCATCATCCAAAAGAAGTCGAAGCGACGATTAAAGCTGCGCGTCAGAGTCATCCGGACCGTCGTCTGGTAATGATGTTCCAGCCACACCGTTATAGCCGTACCCGTGACTGTTTCGATGATTTTGTGGAAGTACTTTCTACTGTAGACCAGTTATTGTTGCTGGATGTTTATCCTGCCGGTGAAAAACCGATTGTCGGGGCGGACAGTCGCACTTTGGCCCGCAGCATTCGTCTACGTGGTGAAGTCGAGCCGATTCTGGTCGATGCGGCGGACGGCAACCTGAATCAGATCATGAGAAAAGTATTGCAAGCAAATGACTTGTTATTAACCCAGGGCGCAGGTAATGTTGGAGCAATCTCAGTCGAACTTGCACAAAATCACTTATATATAAAATAGTCATCTTGTGTGACTGAATTGAATTGACCAGATTGAAAAAAGTTTAAGGATATAAACGTGTCAAATGCTTCAAAATTCGGAAAAGTTGCCGTGTTGCTTGGTGGTAAATCTGCAGAGCGTGAGGTTTCTCTAGACAGTGGTACGGCGGTACTTGAGGCATTAGTGCGTTCAGGGGTCAATGCGGAAGCGTTTGATCCGCAGGAGCGTAGTGTCACAGAATTGGTGAATTATGATCGTGCGTTCATTGTATTGCATGGACGTGGCGGGGAAGACGGCCAAATTCAGGGCGCACTGGAATGGTTAAACGTGCCGTATACCGGTACCGGTGTACAAGGTTCTGCGATCGGCATGGACAAGGTCAAGACCAAGCAGGTCTGGCAGGGTTCGGAATTACCGACAGCGCCGTATCGTATTGTCACCAAAGATTCTGATGCGACCGACATTGTTAATGCTTTAGGCTTGCCTTTGATTATCAAGCCGGTGCATGAAGGTTCCAGTATCGGCATGAGCAAGGTCGAGAAAATTGAAGACTTTGCCGAAGCGATTACCAAGGCAACTGAACATGATGCCGTGGTGATGGCAGAAAAATGGATTACCGGCCGTGAATACACCATTGTGGTTTTAAATGGTCAGGCGCTACCGGTGATTCGTCTTGAACCGCCTCAAGATGTTGCCTTCTACGATTATGAAGCGAAATATCAGCGTAATGATGTGCAATATGGCATTCCATGTGGTTTAAGTGAAGCTGAAGAGCAGCAGTTAAAAGCCTTGAGTTTGCGCGCATTCCAGGCAGTCGGTGCCAGCGGTTGGGGCCGGATTGATGCCATGCAGGATGAACAGGGCAACTTCTGGTTGCTTGAAGTGAATACCGTGCCGGGAATGACCAGTCATTCACTGGTGCCAAAGGCGGCAGCTGCAGTCGGTTACAGTTTTGATGAGCTGTGTGTGGCGATACTGGAACAGACCTTGACTGGTTCGGCACACTAAATATGGCTCAACTTCCTGTTTCCATGCGCCGTAAACGTGCTGCGATTACTTCAATTCACGACAAGCCGCCAACACGCAAAGAAAAGCTGACCAATTTTGGTGGCTGGTTATTGTTGTGTATTGCGCTACTGGTGCTGGCCTTTGGAATATTGGGCTTATATAAAGTCATGACCAATAGTGACGTGGCAGAGCTGGGTGTCGTGGGTACGCGCTCGGTTGCTGAACAGCGTCAGGTCATGCAGTATGTGTCACCGATTGTGACCGAAAACTATTTTACTTCGGATTTGGAAGCGATCCGTGATCGTACCCTGGAATTGTCCTGGGTAGATCGGGTCGTGGTGTCCCGAGCCTGGCCAAATGGCATTCGGGTGCGGGTGATGCCGCATCATGCGATTGCGCGTTGGGGAACGGGACGTTTATTGAGTGACAGTGGTGTGATTTTCACGGAAGTCACACCCAAGAATTATCAGGCATTACCGTTACTACATGGGCCGGCGAGCCATGCAGAAACCATGATGCGTCGTTATAATGAAATTAATCAATTATTTTTGCCACAAGGCATTCGTCTAAAAGAATTATATCTCACCGAGCGAATGACCTGGTTTATGCAGTTTGATTCGGGTTTAAGAATAATTGTGGATAAAGATCAGACCATGAGCAAATTACAACGCCTGAGCCATCTGTCTCAGAGCGATTTAAAGCCAGTCTGGTCTAAAATTTCGGCCATCGACCTGCGTTATCGCAATGGATTGTCGATCCAGTGGAAAAATTCAATTCCGCCTAAAATTGTAAATGGACATTTTATTGTAACCATTGATGACACGGGCGTTGAGAATAATGTAACAGTAAAGCCATAATGACCGGCTTTAAAAAATAGAGGCATTTAAAGCCATAAATCTAACAAACACGTAATGGTAGTAGTGAATAATGAGTGAAGCTGTTCCCTCGGTTGTAGCGATTGACATTGGGACACACAAAGTTTCAGTTTTGATTGGCAAGGTACACGCGCCAGACAATATCCAAGTGATTGGTATGGCAACCGCTCGTAACCGAGGCATGAGTAAAGGGAAAATTGTCAGTCTCGATAAAGTTATTACTGCAATTAAAAATGCCGTTCAAGAAGCAGA
Organism: Acinetobacter sp. RG5; assembly: GCF_031844265.1. Classification (GTDB taxonomy): domain Bacteria; phylum Pseudomonadota; class Gammaproteobacteria; order Pseudomonadales; family Moraxellaceae; genus Acinetobacter. Next base: position 75,710 of record NZ_JAUZUV010000005.1, read on the forward strand.
AGATATGGCGGAATGTCGTGTACATTCTGCCTGGGTCTCTATTCCAAGTGCCGAATTAAAAAGCTTTTATGCTTCAGGTCGCACCTCGATCGACAATAGCGAACATGCGATTACCACCAGTGAAGTGGTGCGTGCACTGGAATTGGCCAAAGCCAGTCATTTGACTTCAGATCATTATCTGGTCAGTGCTGTGCCTCTAGGTTTTGAGCTGGATGATTCACCGGAATGGGTGCTAAACCCGATTCGTATGTCGGCACATAGCATGACCGGGCATTATCATCTGATGATGCTGCCGATTAGTACCATGCAGAATATTGATCGCGCCCTGAAGGGGGCCAATATCGGCGTAGAAAAAATGGTGGTGTCGAGTCTGGCCACCGCTGAAGCCAGCCTGCTCAAAGACGAAAAAGAATATGGCGTGTGTCTAGTGGATATCGGTGCTGGCACGACCAATGTGGCGGTGTATGTGGATGGCCGTCTGGCCTTAACCCATACCTTCCAGCGTGGCGGTGAACATGTGACCCGTGATATTGCAGCAGTATTGCAAACCACGACCGAAGAAGCTGAACGTCTGAAATTGCTGTATGGCTGTGTCGACCTGAAAGTGGTCAAGCCGGACCATATGATTCAGTTCCAAGGAATTGACGGGCCACAAACCATCAGCCGGATCGAGCTGACTGAAATTATCATGGCACGGTATGAAGAAATTCTGGGTCTGGTACGTGATGAATTAGTGAAAAATGGTGCCATCCAGGGCTTGTATCATGGTGTGGTATTAACCGGTGATGCTAGTCATATCGAAGGCATGGTGAGCTTTGTTCGCCGTACCATGGGAGTCTCGGCGCATTTAGGTAATCCGCCGACGCAGGTGTATGCAGATGAGCAACATCAGGCTGCTTTACGTCGCTCGCAATATAGCACTGTGGCAGGTTTGCTGATGTTTAGCCAGAGTGATACCCAAGATACGATTGTGGAACAGGATGATGTAGAACGGTTGTCCTTGGCTAAACGGGTCAAAAGAGCCTTATTTGGCTTTAATGACACCTTGAAATCAATCTTTTAAGTCGATTTTTATTGTGATTATTGTTGGGAAGATGTAGTTAATCGGGCTTGTACTTGACAAGTGAACGCATGAGCAGCATTCTTAAAAACAATTTTATTAAGATTAAGGCAGTATACGGGCTTAGTGACTGCCAATTATGAATTAGGAATTTTATAGGTCATGGCCTCATTTGAATTTTTCGAAGACGATCATAGCGATAGCAATGGTCAAGCCCGTTTCACTGTATTTGGTGTAGGTGGTGCGGGTGGTAATGCGGTACAACATATGTTGCAGTCCGATATCCAGGGCGTAAAATTTGTTTGTGCCAATACGGACAAACAGGCATTGGATCGCATGGAAGCCGAATTTAAAATTCAGCTGGGCGAGCAAAGTACCCGTGGTCTGGGTGCAGGTGCAAATCCGCAAGTCGGCCAGACCGCAGCAGAAGAAAGCCGTGAACTGATTCGCCAACAGCTTGAAGGGACCGATATGGTCTTTGTAACTGCGGGTATGGGCGGTGGTACCGGTACCGGTGCAGCGCCAGTGGTTGCTGAAATTGCGAAAGAAATGGGTATTCTGACCGTTGGTGTCGTGACCACGCCATTTAACTTTGAAGGCAAACGCCGTCTACAGTCTGCTGAAAAAGGGATTGAAGCGCTAGAGCAGCATGTAGACTCATTAATCATCATTCCAAACCAGCGTCTATTGAAAGTCTTCCGTGATATTTCAATGAAAGATGCCTATAAAAAAGCGGATGATGTATTGTTGAATGCAGTACGCAGTATTTTTGATTTGGTGGTTCGTCCTGGCCATATCAACCTTGATTTCGCCGATTTGAAAACAGCCATGAGCACTCGTGGTTATGCCATGATGGGTGTCGGTCTGGGTCGTGGTGAGAACCGTGCACGTCAGGCTGCTGAGCAGGCGATCCGTAGTCCATTACTCGATAACGTGACTATCATGAATGCCAAAGGTATTCTGATCAATGTGACCGGTGGTGATGATGTGACTTTCGGTGAAATTGAAGAAATTACCGATGTTGTGAACCAGATTGTTGATTTAGATGAAGGTCAGGTGTTCTACGGTACCGTTTTTGATCCGGATGCGCGTGATGAAATCAGCGTGACTGTGATTGCAACAGGTCTAACCCGTCATGCAGCGGATTCAGTTGAACCGACCAAACGTACTAATGTACAGGCAACTCGTCCAGCAGCAGTTGCACAGGCTGTGGTGGAAGATGATGATGTACCGGCAATTCAGCGTCAGCAGCATGAAACAGGGGCAGCAGCGAATCCAGCGGCGGCTTCGGTTTCTAGCCCGCGCCCAACGCCAATGAGCATTCAGGATTATCTTAAGAATCAACAGCGTAAATAACATGTAACATCATGTGTTTAGATGGATTAGACAGGAAAGGTGGCTTTTAAGCCACCTTTTTGTTTTTTATCAATGGCCAAATATGCTAACGTATAGCGGTTTTATAGATGAACAGATGATAAAAGCATGTTGAAACAACGTACCCTGAAACGTGTCGTGAAAGCGAGCGGAATCGGTCTTCACAGTGGGCAGAAAGTCATGATTAACTTTGTGCCGCACCATGCCGATGGGGGAATTGTGTTTCGTCGTATAGACCTGAACCCACCAGTGGACATTCTAGCTGATGCCATGCTGATTCAGGAAGCCTTTATGTGCTCGAACCTCGTTCAGGAAAATGCCAAAGTAGGCACCATTGAACATGTCATGAGTGCGATCGCTGGTCTGGGCATTGATAACCTAATTATTGAAGTATCGGCTTCTGAAGTCCCGATTATGGACGGCAGTGCAGGTCCGTTTATTTACCTGTTGATGCAGGGCGGTTTGCAAGAGCTGGATGCTGCTAAAAAATTCGTCAAGATTATTAAACCGGTTGAAGCACTGATTGATGACAAACGTGCCATTTTTAGCCCACATGAGGGCTTTCAGCTGAACTTCACCATTGATTTTGATCATCCTGCCTTTAAAAAAGAACATCAGTCTGCCAGTATCGATTTTTCTACTGAAACCTTCGTTTATGAAGTCAGTGAAGCGCGTACCTTTGGTTTTATGAAAGATCTGGATTATCTCAAAGCCAATAACCTGGCGCTGGGTGCCAGTCTGGAAAATGCCATTGGTGTGGATGAAACTGGGGTCGTTAATGAAGAAGGTTTACGTTTCTCGGACGAATTTGTACGTCATAAAATTCTGGATGCCGTGGGTGATTTATACCTGCTCGGACATCAGATTATTGCCAAATTTGATGGTTACAAATCTGGACATGCCTTGAATAATCAACTTTTACGCAATGTGAAAAGTGATCCAAGCTGCTATGAAATTGTAACATTTGATGACGAAGCTAATTGTCCAATCATGTATGTGAATGTGACATAAGTCATTGTGTTTGTGTCTTTATGTTTTTGTTATTGCTTTAATACTGTGACACACATCACATAATGTTTGCTTTTTAATTTATTACATTTGATTGCGATGTTACTTTTTATTGCTTGCCAAACGTAGTAAAGCTTGGCTAAGCTTAGGGTCGCTTATAAAGTCAGCAGCACTACGAAGTAATTCCTGTGTTTCTGCATTTAAGGCTCTTTCAGGTGTTGCTGAAACAGGTGGCGTTTGCGAAGGATTCCGCAGGCAAACTTGAAGTTTAGTGAGATCTGTTAATTCATTTATTTGAGAGAGTTGTGAAATGTATTGCTTTTGAAGATAGGCCAATTGACTGATCATGGCCTGATTTTCACCAGTAATCGTTAACACACCATTTTGATAGCAGACAACTTGCCAGCGTTCCGGTTGGGGCAATAGCGGTTGTACGAGTTTCGTAAGTTTCTGCCAGGCAGCGACTTGTGATGAGAGAAACGAAAAGTTTCCTGTTTTTATCTGTTTTCTTGTTTGTTGAAAAACGTTGACAGGTTCCGACATACATAATTCCTACATATTTATGTCTTAATCTTATGCGCTTCTTTTAGTGGATATCAAGGATAGAGATCTTCAAGGAACTCGATTAAAGCAGTTTAGAGAGGTTTTTTATGCATATGCGACGTATTTTGTTGGCATTTTCTTTATCAGTTTCAGCGGCTTCGGTTGCGTTCGCAGATTTAGTCAATCTAAATCAAGAAAATGGTTCAACAGATCGTATCGAGCAATTGACGCGTACTCTGGCACAGGGTGCATATACTCATCCAGATGATATCGATATTCCAGCACAGACTAAATTGAATGTTCAACTTCGTGAGAAACCAGTTGAACTGAACAATCGAACGCTTGCTCAGAAGTATGCCAATACTTCATCCAATAAAGCGGCAGCAAACAGTGCTTATTCTTGGCTAATTTCTCATCCTTTACCTAATTCTCGCGTAAGTTCAAATTACGGTGGCCGTACTATGGGTGGCCGTGCTGAAAATCATTCAGGCCTTGATCTTGCAGCGCCAAGTGGTACACCAATCTATGCAACAGGTCCAGGGATTGTGACCAAATCAGGTTGGGGCACAGGTTATGGTCAATACGTTGAAATCAATCATGGTAATGGCTATTTAACGCGCTATGCTCATGCTTCACGTCTTATTGCACGTGTGGGAGAGCAGGTACAAGCAGGTGATCATATTGCTAACGTTGGCTGTACTGGTCGCTGTACCGGTCCACACTTGCATTATGAAGTAGTAAAAGATGGTCAACGTAAAAACCCATCTACTTATTTGGCCATGTTACCTTAAGTATAGACCTGAATAACAAGAAGCATCTCTATACATAAAAACCTCCAATAAGCATTTTAAAGCGTTTAAACTGCAGGCTCTTCAAGTCAACTTGAAGGGCTTTTTGTTTTATCACTTTTAAGTCTCATATTATCACCAACTATTATAATGATTGTATAATAAATCGCCTTTATTGACTATTTTTTGTTATGTAGTGTAATTATACGTCACCCATCATTTAGTTCCTAAATAGTACTGCTAAATCGCATTCAGCTAAGGCCATACCTGCAGAGGTCTTAAATATGGTACATATAAGACATTAGATTAGGCTTTTAGGAACTGTAGATTATGGCGTTTTATGGCGATACAGACGCGCAAGAAACCCAAGAATGGCAAGATGCATTTGACTCTGTTTTGCAGCACATGGGCACTGAGCGTGCAGCATTTTTGTTAGAAAAACTTTATCAACGCGCAATTGCAAAGCATGTTCCTATTCAGCGTTTAAATACTCCCTACTTAAATACGATTTCTGTTGAAGAACAACCTGCCATGCCGGGCGACCAGGACATGGAGCGTCGTATTCGCGCGCTGATCCGTTGGAATGCCTTGGCAATGGTCTTACGCGCGAATAAAACCGGTGATGATCTCGGTGGTCACCTGGCGAGTTTTGCTTCTTCCGCAACCCTTTATGATGTGGGCTTTAACCACTTCTTCCGCGCCAATAGCGATAGCTTCGGCGGCGACATGATCTATTACCAGGGTCACTGTGCACCTGGTATTTACGCGCGTTCATTTTTAGAAGGTCGTTTGACAGAAGAGCATTTGAATAATTTCCGTCGTGAAGTGGGCGGTAAAGGTTTGCCATCTTATCCGCACCCTTATTTGATGCCGGACTACTGGCAGTTCCCAACCGTATCGATGGGTCTTGGACCAATCATGTCGATTTATCAGGCACATATTCAAAAGTACCTGATGAACCGTGGCCTGATCAAAGAAGAAGATCGTAAGGTTTGGGCGTATTTGGGCGATGGCGAGATGGACGAGCCGGAAAGCCTGGGTGCAATTTCTCTGGCAGGTCGCGAAAAGCTCGATAACCTGATCTGGGTGGTGAACTGTAACTTGCAACGTCTGGATGGTCCGGTACGTGGTAATGGCAAGATCATTCAGGAACTTGAGTCACTATTCCGCGGCGCAGGCTGGCGTGTGATTAAAGTTGTGTGGGGCCGTCATTGGGATCCACTACTGGATAAAGATAAATCCGGTGCACTGAAAGCAGTGATGGAAGAAGCAGTCGATGGCGATTTCCAGCGTTACCAGGTAAAAGGTGGTGCTTACGCGCGTGAAAAGTTCTTCGGTAAATATCCAGAAGCCAAAGAGCTGGTGAAAGATTTAAGCGATGAAGATATTGATAATCTGAACCGCGGTGGTCATGACCCGTACAAAGTTTTTGCTGCTTATGCCGAAGCATGTACGGCCAAAGGTCAGCCGACCGTGATTCTGGCGAAAACCGTGAAAGGTTATGGTTTGTCCGAGGAAATCGAAGCAGTCAACAAAACTCACCAAATCAAGAAGATGCAAATCAATTCTTTGAAATATGTGCGTGACCGATTCAATCTTCCTTTCACCGATGAACAGCTGGAAGAAGTACCATTCTACCGTCCAAGCGAAAATTCACCTGAATTGAAATATATGAAGGCACGTCGTGAAGCGCTAGGTGGCTACCTGCCTGCACGTCGTAAAGAAAGCGAACAGCTGGCGATTCCTGGACTTTCAGTATTTGATTCGGTCTTGGCTGGTTCAAATGGTAAAGAACAATCGACCACGATGGTGATGGTACGTTTAATCTCTGCACTTCTTAAAGAGAAAGCGATTAAAGACCGCGTTGTTCCAATCGTGCCAGATGAAGCACGTACTTTCGGTCTGGAAGGGATGTTCCGTCAGCTCGGTATTTATGCCGCGCATGGCCAAAAATATACCCCGGAAGACCAAGAACAGCTAATGCATTACCGTGAAGCCAAAGACGGCCACATGTTGCAGGAAGGGATTAACGAAGCCGGTGCGATGAGTGCATGGGCAGCGTTGGCGACCAGTTATTCAACCAATAATCTGCCAATGATTCCGATGTACATGTACTACTCGATGTTTGGTTTCCAGCGTATTGGTGATATTGCATGGGCAGCAGGCGATGCACAGGCACAAGGTTTCTTGCTGGGTGCAACTGCGGGTCGTACTACACTGAACGGTGAAGGCTTACAGCATCAGGATGGTCATTCACACATCTTGGCCAATACCATTCCAAACTGTGTCTCTTATGACCCATGTTTCGGTTATGAACTAGCAGTGATCGTGCATGATGGTTTACAACGTATGTATGTGAACCAGGAACGTGTGTTCTACTACCTGACTGTGATGAACGAAAACTACGAGCATCCGGAAATGCCAAAAGGTGTTGAAGAAGGCATCAAACGTGGTATGTACTTACTGGAAGAAGATGAAAAAGCTACTGTTCAGTTATTGGGTTCAGGTGTGATCCTGCGTGAAGTGATCAAGGCGGCGAAGATTCTGCGTGAGGAATATCAAATTCATTCAAATGTCTACAGCGTAACCAGCTTCAATGAACTGGCACGTGATGGTATGGCATGTGAAGAATACAACCGCTTGCATCCGCTGGCTGAAGATGTGAAAGAAGCATGGGTATCGAAACAGCTCCGTGGTACTAAAGGTATCGTGGTGTCTGCAACTGATCATATGCGTGCTTATAGCGAACAGATCCGTGCTTATCTTCCAGATGGCCGTCCATTCGTAGCATTGGGTACTGACGGTTATGGCCGTTCAGATACACGTGGCAACTTGCGTAGTTACTTCGGTGTTGATGCTGCCCATATTGTGGTGGCAACCCTGAAAAAACTGGCAGATGAAGGTGAAGTTGATGCGCGCCTGGTAAAAGATGCGATCTCGACTTTCGAGCTTGATACAGATCGTCCAGTGGCTTGGGCACCTCAAGAAACCCCATCTGTACATGCTGTTGCTGACTACAAAGAGGAGAACTAAGCATGCAAATTACGACTCCTGATATTGGTGTAGATAAGGCAACAGTGGCCGAAATTCTGGTCAAAGTCGGTGATACGATCGCGATTGATGACAGCATTGTATTGCTTGAATCTGATAAAGCCTCTGTTGAAGTGCCTAGCACTTCAGCAGGCGTGGTAAAAAGCATTCTGGTCAGCCAGGGTGATGAAGTCGCTGAAGGCGCGGTACTGATTGAACTGCAAGCTGAAGACGGTAGCGCCGATGTGGTCGAGCCACAGCAAGCAGATGCCTCACAAAAAACTTCAGAAAATACTCCGACTTCATTGCCGGATCAGGAAATCATGCAGGAACTGGCTTCACATCAGCCTAAAGCTTCTGCTGCTCCTGAGGCTCAAGCGAGCTCACAGGTGGTTGATGTACAAATCCCCGATATTGGTGTAGAAAAAGCTACTGTAGGGGAAATCCTGGTCGCTGTCGGTGATGAAATCGAGGTAGATCAAAGTATCGTAGTGGTGGAATCAGACAAGGCGACTGTTGAAGTGCCAAGTACGGTTTCAGGTACGGTGGAATCCATCCAGATTAAAGAAGGCGACACGATCAAAGAAGGTGTGGTCATTCTGAAAGTGAAAACGGCTGTTTCGGCAGCACAAGTACAGACAGAAGCACCTCAAGCACCAGTTGCTCAAGCGGCAACCCAAGAGAAAGCAGTTGAAGCGCCACAAACGCCAGCAGCACCTGCAGGTGATGTTGAAGTGAAGGTGCCTGATCTAGGCGTAGACAATGCGGCTGTGGCTGAAATTCTGGTTCAGGTCGGTGATACGGTTGAAAAAGACCAGAGCATCATCGTGGTGGAATCAGATAAAGCGACTGTTGAAGTGCCAAGCACTACAGCCGGCGTGATTAAAGCCATTCATGTGGAACTGGGTCAAAATGTCTCTCAAGGCATTGCACTGATGACAATTGAAGCTGAAGCGCAAGCAGCTGCTGCACCTGTTGCAGCCAAAGCAGAAGCGCCGAAAGCGCCTGCTGCAAAAGCAGCACCGGCACCTGCTGCATCTTCTACTCAAACAGTCGCGGCGTCGGATAATGCCGATAAGCTGACCAAAGAGCAGAATGTCGCTAACTCGAAAGTCTATGCTGGTCCTGCTGTGCGTAAACTGGCACGTGAACTGGGCGTTGTGCTGGCAGACGTCAAAGCATCTGGCCCACACGCGCGCGTCATGAAAGAAGATCTGAAAGCGTATGTCAAAACGCGTCTTACTACGCCACAGGCGGCTCCTGTAGCCGCTGCTGCTCAAGTCGCAGGTCTGCCAAAACTGCCAGACTTTAGCGCTTTTGGTGGTGTGGAAGAGAAAGCCTTGACGCGTTTGCAACAAGTATCTATTCCACAATTGTCGCTGAATAATTTCATTCCGCAAGTGACCCAGTTTGATGCAGCAGATATTACGGAACTGGAAGCATGGCGTAATGAACTGAAAGGCAATTTCAAGAAAGAAGGCCTGAGCCTGACCATTATGGCGTTCATCATCAAAGCAGTTGCGCACTTGTTAAAAGAAGAGCGTGAGTTTGCTGGTCACTTGGCCGATGATGGTAAGTCAGTCTTGCTACGTAACGAGATCCATATGGGTATCGCGGTCGCAACGCCAGATGGTTTGACCGTGCCTGTGCTGCGTCATCCAGATCAGAAGTCAATTAAACAGATTGCCACTGAGCTAGGAACCTTGGGTCAAAAAGCGCGTGACAAGAAATTGTCGCCGAAAGATCTGCAAGGTGCGAACTTCACTATCACTAGCTTGGGTTCAATCGGCGGTACGGCATTTACGCCATTGGTGAACTGGCCGCAAGTGGCAATTCTGGGTATTTCACCTGCAACCATGCAACCGGTCTGGAATGGTGAAGGCTTTGATCCACGCTTGATGCTGCCGCTTTCATTGTCCTACGATCACCGTGTGATCAATGGTGCAGATGCTGCTCGTTTCACCAACAAGCTGACCAAGCTGCTTAAAGATATCCGTACTTTATTGATCTAAAAAATCATGTATATGCCTTCTATTTTCTTCCTCTGGGAGAAATATAAAGAGGGTGTAAAGAGAAAAACCCTGCTTCGGCAGGGTTTTTTGCTGCTGCATTGAAAAATAATCTATTTGATTCTATACTTGGCGCACTTCATTGGGGAGTAGCCGCCTTTTGCGCAAAGCAGAAGGGTGATGGTCAACATATTTGCTCAACCGAGCATGGTCATCATAGCAAAGAACCAAGTCAGCTTTTCCAAGCTTTCTTTTGTTGGCAAGACCTTTGATTTACCACTCTGCAGATTTTGGCTAGCAGGAGCGGTGAGTCATTGGTATTGGATGCTAGCCAGAGAAAAACCTCATGTATGAATTCCTACTGTCGACTGCAATCGTAGCGCTGGCTGAAATGGGTGATAAAACCCAACTGCTGGCATTGCTGCTTGCCGCACGTTTTCGCAAACCTGTTCCTATTTTAGTTGCCATTTTATTGGCGACGCTGATTAACCACGGCCTTTCTGCAGTATTGGGACAATGGGTGACCACAGTGATCGGGCCGGAGGTGCTACTGTGGATCGTCTCGATTGGCTTTATCGCAATGGCTGTCTGGATGCTGATTCCGGATGAACTCGGGGATGAAAATGCCAGTATCAATAAATGGCAAAAATTCGGGGTCTTTGGTGCAACCTTCATTTTGTTTTTTCTGGCAGAAATTGGTGACAAAACCCAGATTGCCACAGTGGCACTGGCGGCACGTTTCGACAGCGTCTTCTGGGTGATGTTGGGTACTACGCTAGGCATGATGCTGGCCAATGCGCCTGCGGTATTTTTGGGTGATAAACTGGCGAACAAACTACCGATCAGCCTGATCCATAAAATTGGCGCGGCCATTTTCCTGGTCATAGGTGTCGCGACCCTGGTTCAATATTATTTCTTTTAAATTATAAAATAACAAATTGCATGAATCCTGAGCTAAAAACTCAGGATTTTTTATGCTTAAATCCTCTGAAAAGCTTGATAAATCTCGTGATATGGTCGGTTTTATGGATTGTAAATTCTATTAAATCCTTATATGTTGTATGGGTATAAAACAGCAGTTTTAACTATAAATTGGGGAATTTACATGGTTTTTGAGCGCACCACATCGCAAGTCCTGTTTGATAATGGGACACATAAATGCATTAGTTTTACCAGTCTGGTCAAAGGTGAAGGCGTTCAGGCAAACCAGTTTTTGATTATTGATCATGAGCGCGCAGCGGTACTCGATCCGGGTGGTGATTTAACCTATGTGCCGCTGACCATGGAACTGAATAAATACACCCGCTTGACCCATCTGGACTATGTCATGGCTTCACATCAAGACCCGGACATTATCACTTCCATGCCGCGCTGGCTGGTCTATACGGAGGCCAAAGTGGTGGCATCCAAGCTGTGGGCGCGCTTCTTGCCGCACTTAAACTCGGCCTTTATGAGTGACCGGATGAAAGGTAACTGGTTAGATCGATTGGTGGAGCTTCCGGATCATGGTCAAATCATCCCGTTGGGTCAATCACACATTGTGGCGGTGCCGGCACATTTTTTGCATTCGGTGGGGAATTTCCAGTTTTATGATCCGATTGCCAAAATCCTGTTTTCAGGTGATATGGGTGCGTCCATGGTTGAAGATGCCGCCAAGCCACTAGAAAACTTTGCCGCGCATATCCCAAAAATGAAAAGCTTCCATCAACGCTATATGTGCAATAACAAGGTGATTCGTCTTTGGGTGAAAATGGTACGCAGCATGGAAATCGAGATGATTGTGCCGCAACATGGTACACCATTTATCGGTAAAGAGCAGATTAATCAGTTTCTGGACTGGATTGAAACGCTGCAATGCGGAACTGACCTGATGGATGAAACGGTTTTTACTTGTCCTGAATAGTTCACACAAAAAATAATTTTTTTCTTGTGTGGAAAAACAACATTTTTTATATTTCTTCTCCAAAAAACTTTTTTTTGATAATGAGAACTTATAAGAAATGTTGTCTCAAGTTCCAAAACCGGATGCGTGTTTAAGCTGCGGGGCGTGCTGCGCCTATTTCAGGGTTTCGTTTTATTGGGCTGAAGGAATTCATATGCCTGAGCACTATACCGAACCTGTGACAGCAGTCTATTCATGTATGGCTGGAACCAATCAAAAAGATCCACGCTGTATCGCACTTGATGGCACCATCGGCCAGCAGGTCAGCTGCGGCATGTATGAGCAGCGCAGTTCATCCTGCAAAGAAGTGCAGATTGCCGATGATCAATGCAACAAGGCACGTGTTGCACACAATATGTTGCCCTTTGTCCAGATTGAAACTGATGAAGCTGACAATGATGACAGTTTTGAATATGTCAGCTAAATCCATCCAAAGCAGAGCTTAGGCTCTGCTTTTCACTTCATTAAAATGATCGGGGTATATTTTAAAATAGGGAACTTCATTATCGGAGGTATTATTGATACTGTTTTAGCACCCACATAGATCTGCGTGTACGAAGCTTGAATAAAAAAATAATTTTGCAATTGCAATGAAATTTAAGCCGATATTTGTTTATAATAGTGCACGGAAATTACCAGTGAGACTGTTATGTTGACCATCGTTCAAGACGCGTTAACCTTCGATGATGTCCTATTACTCCCTGCCTATTCTACTGTTCTTCCAAAAGATGTCTCCCTAAAGACACGTTTAACTCGTGGCATTAACCTGAATATTCCTCTTGTGTCTGCAGCAATGGATACGGTGACTGAGTCCCGTATGGCGATTGCAATGGCGCAAAATGGCGGTATCGGTATTTTGCACAAGAACATGGATATCGCTGTTCAGGCTGCAGAAGTGCGCCGTGTGAAAAAATTCGAAGCGGGTATGGTCAAAGACCCGATTACAGTGACTCCTGAAACCACAGTACGTGAACTGATTGCGTTGACTCAAGCCAACAATATCAGTGGTGTGCCTGTTGTGAAAGACGGCAAAGTGGTGGGTATCGTGACCGGTCGTGATACACGCTTTGAAACCAATCTTGAGCAGCCAGTCAGCAATATCATGACTGGTCAGGATCGTCTGGTGACGGTTCGTGAAGGCGAATCGAAAGAAAATATCCAAGCTTTATTGCAACAGCATCGTATTGAAAAAGTATTGGTGGTGAACGATCAGCAAGAGCTGAAAGGATTGATTACGGTAACAGATTTCCGTAAAGCTGAATTGTATCCAAACAGCTGTAAAGATGACCTGGGTCGTCTGCGTGTTGGTGCTGCTGTCGGTACCGGTGCAGAAACGCCAAGCCGCGTAGAAGCCCTGGTTGATGCAGGTGTAGATGTGATTGTAGTCGATACTGCACATGGCCATTCTGCAGGTGTGATCGAGCGTGTACGTTGGGTTAAGGCCAACTATCCACAAGTTCAGGTGATTGGCGGTAACATCGCGACAGGTGATGCTGCGCTGGCGTTACTTGATGCAGGTGCGGATGCCGTTAAAGTTGGTATTGGTCCTGGTTCAATCTGTACCACGCGTATTGTGGCGGGTATTGGTATGCCACAGATCTCTGCGATTGATTCTGTTGCCAATGCGCTGAAAGATCAGATTCCTTTGATCGCAGATGGCGGTATTCGTTTCTCTGGCGATATGGCCAAAGCGATTGGTGCGGGCGCAAGCACGATTATGGTGGGTTCATTGATGGCCGGTACTGAAGAAGCACCAGGCGAAGTTGAATTCTTCCAGGGCCGTTATTACAAAGCTTATCGCGGGATGGGTTCATTGGGCGCGATGGCGGGTGCAACAGGTTCTGCTGACCGTTACTTCCAGGACTCCAAGGCCGGTGCCGAGAAACTGGTTCCAGAAGGTATTGAAGGTCGCGTACCGTATAAAGGTCCAATGGGCAATATCGTGCATCAGATGATGGGCGGCCTACGTTCTTCAATGGGTTATACCGGTTCTGCGACGATTGAAGACCTGCGTCAGAATGCCAAGTTTGTGAAAATCACTTCTGCCGGTATGTCTGAGTCGCATGTACATGATGTGACCATTACCAAAGAAGCACCAAACTATCGCGTAGGTTAATTTCCTGTGATTTAAAATTTTAAAAAGCCGTCATGCAAATGACGGCTTTTTTATTTTGGTGTAAAGTGTGACTCAAGGAAAAAAATGGGTGATATCAATCATCCGCTAAGAAGTGAGATAAAGATGAGTTATTTTGGTACGGATGGTATTCGTGGAAAGTTTGGCGAATTGCCGATTACCCCTGAGTTTGCCCTGAAACTAGGATTTGCGGCTGGTAAAGTTTTAAAACGTCATAGTAAAAAATCCAAACCATTGGTGGTTCTGGGTAAAGATACCCGTTTGTCTGGCTATATCCTGGAAGCAGCCTTGCAGGCAGGTTTAAATGCCGCTGGCGTTTATGTTCATCTTTTAGGTCCACTACCGACACCGGCGATTGCTCACTTGACCCGTGCCTTACATGCCAGCTTGGGTATTGTCATTTCCGCTTCGCATAACCCGTATTTTGATAATGGCATTAAGTTCTTCTCTGCAGAAGGTAAAAAACTGCCAGATGCTTTACAAGACGAAATTAATCAGGAACTTGAAAAAGATTTTGTGATTGAAGATACGGCGAATCTGGGTAAAAGTATCCGGGTTAAAGATGCTAATGGTCGCTATATTGAATTCTGTAAATCGACGTTCCCGTATCATCTGGATCTGAATGAACTTACCATTGTAGTGGATTGTGCCAATGGCGCAGCCTATAACGTGGGGCCTGCAGTGTTCCGTGAACTGGGTGCACGTGTGATTGCGATTCACAATGAGCCGAGCGGTTTAAATATTAATGAGGGCTGTGGTTCAACCCATCCGGAAAGCTTGCAACAAGCTGTGGTTCAACATCAAGCGGATTTGGGTATTGCCTTTGATGGAGATGCCGACCGTGTGGTTCTCGTAGATAAAGCCGGTAATCTGATTGATGGCGACCATATTCTTTATATTCTTGCGACTCAAAGCTCGAAAAAACCGGCAGGTATCGTCGGTACCTTAATGAGCAATATGGCGCTGGAACTGGCGCTGGAAAAAGCACAAGTGCCGTTATTACGTGCCAAAGTCGGCGACCGTTATGTATTGCAAGGTCTGGAAGAAAGTGGCTGGGTAATTGGCGGTGAGCCTTCTGGTCATATTCTGACTTTAGACAAGAGCACCACAGGCGACGCCATTATTGCAGCCCTGCAAGTTTTAACCGTGATGGTTGAGCAGAAAAAAGCTCTGCATGAACTTGTGGCTGACTTTAAACTGTTGCCCAATGTCTTGGTCAATGTACGTTTAAATGCCATGTTTGATCCTTATTCAGTGCCTGCACTGGCAGCTGAATTTGAAAAAGCCGAACAGCAGCTTAAAGGCCGTGGCCGTTTATTGATTCGTAAATCCGGCACAGAACCTGTCATTCGTGTGATGGTCGAAGGCGATGATCTGGCTGAAGTCACCACACTTGCAAACAGCCTGGCAGATGCTGTGCGTGCCAATGCAGCTTAACGGGAACATAGATAATGAGTGATCTGATCAAGGATCTAAGTGAACTACGCCTGAATTATGAAAAAGGCGAGTTACAGGAACAGCAAGTCAATCCGAATCCGCATATGCAGTTCTTGCAATGGTTTAACCATGCACTGGAAGCAAAATTGCACGAGCCCTATGCCATGTCGTTGGCAACAGCCAATGCACAAGGCCGTCCGCATGTGCGTACGGTATTGCTGCGTGGAGCGACTGACGCAGGGTATGATTTTTATACCAACTATAATAGTCAAAAAGGTTTAGATCTGGCTAAAAATCCTTATGCCGAACTGTTGTTCTACTGGCAGGATCAGGAACGTCAGATTCGTATTTCGGGTCGTGTAAAGAAAATATCGGAAGAAGAATCGACCGACTATTATCATAAACGTCCACGCGAAAGCCAGATTGCCGCGCATATCAGTACCCCGCAAAGTGGCATCGTGGCTAGTCGTGAGGAATTGCAGCAACGTTTTTGGGATTTGCATACCCAGGTTGCCAATCAGCAAGAGTTGGACAAGCCGGTATTCTGGGGCGGTTATCGTCTCGAACCCGATTATTATGAATTCTGGCAGGGTCGTCCGAACCGTTTGCATGACCGTTTAAGTTATCGCAAAACCGATGCCGGCTGGACTTTAGAGCGCTTAATGCCATAACCATGCAAAAACTGGAAATCAAACAACGTCCATTGCTGACACGCCCTGAAAATTTACCGGGCGTCCCTGCATTTGTGGCCGAGATTCTGGCTCGTCGTGGGGTGGAATCCGAGCAGGAACTTGAGCTCAAGCTGAAGCATTTGCTGGCACCGACCATGAAAGGCTTGCCTGAAGCCATTCAATTGATGGATCAGGCGATTGATCATGGCCAGAAAATCGTGATTGTCGGCGATTATGATGCCGATGGCGCGACCAGTACTGCACTCATGGTGCTGGCACTGCGCGATATGGGCGCCAATGTTGAATATCTGATACCAGACCGTTTTAAATATGGGTATGGATTGACGCCCGCAATTGCAGATCTGGCCTTTGTCAATTTCACGCCTGATTTACTGATTACCGTGGACAATGGCATTTCCAGCCATGACGGAGTAAAACAGGCGCAGGATCATGGCATGCAGGTGATCATTACTGATCACCATCTGACGACCAAGCCGACACCAAAAGCCGAAGCCGTGGTCAATCCCAATCAGCTCGGTTGCGACTTTCCAAGCAAAGCACTGGCTGGGGTCGGGGTGGCTTTTTATATACTGGCCAATCTGTCTACCCATCGCAAGAAACTTGGAAAATCCTCTACGGTAATTACCAATTATCTTGATCTGGTGGCACTCGGTACTTATGCCGATGTCGCGAGTCTGGACTATAACAACCGGATTCTGGTCGATGCAGGGTTGAAACGGATCCAGCAAGGGTTATGCCGAGCAGGAATCAGTGCGCTACTTGATATTGCAAAGCGTGATCCTGCTGGTCTGAAAGCTCAAGATTTGGGCTTTGTTTTAGGCCCACGGATTAACGCGGCTGGACGCATGGAAACCATGGATATCGGGATCGAATGTTTGCTGGCTCCTGATCTGACAACTGCTTATCCACTGGCTGAACAGCTGAATCAGCTCAATGTCGAACGCCGTCAGGTGGAAGGTAAAATCAAGCAGGAAGCCTTGCTTGAGCTGGATAAAATCCAGTGGGATGCCACTGAACTACCTGCTGCGTTGATCATGTTTGAACAGCATTGGCATCAGGGAGTGATCGGGATTGTAGCAGGGCGTTTAAAAGAGCAGTTCCATCGTCCGAGTATTGTTTTTGCCGCAGATCAGGATGGGATTCATATCAAAGGTTCGGCGCGTTCGATTGAAGGTATTCATATTCGTGATGCGATTGAACAGGTAGCAGAGCAATATCCTCATTTAGTCAGTCATTTTGGTGGCCATGCAGCAGCAGCCGGTTTAACCCTGAAAAAAGAAAATTTCGCCGAGTTTAAGCAGGTCTTTGAAGTACTGATTGGTGCGATGGATGAGGATTTATTCACTGCGACTTTATGGACGGATGGAGAGCTGCCAGCTTCTGCTTTTCACATTGAAACAGTCGATTTATTACAGAATTTAAGTCCATGGGGGCAAAAATTCCCCCAACCGATTTTTGATGGTGTGTTCAAAATCATGGACTATCGCTGGCTTAAAGATGTGCATCTTAAGTTACGTGTGGCGTTGGAGAATGGGCAGGTCGTGGATGCGATCGCTTTCAATGCAGCGGATAAATATGACTTTGACCCGATGAAAGATACACGATTGGTCTATGAGCTGGATAAAAATGTATTTAATGGCAATATCAGCTTGCAAATGCGGATTATCCATTTAGAACAATAGGCCATAAAAAACCGCTCGAGTGAGCGGTTTTTTTTGCTTTTAATCGGAGAGATTAGAAGCGGAAAGTACCGTTAATACCGAAAGAGTCAGCACCGTCAGTAGTTGTATAGTTCACGCCAGCTGCAATTGCAGGTGTAAAGAATTTTTGTGCGCGTAAACCAAATACTGTATCTGAATCATCTTCTGTAGAATCCGCGATTGATACACCCACACTTAAAGTTGGATCGATATAAAGATCAGCGCCTAAACGATAAGTTGTTTCATCACCGAAATAAGTTAAACCTTCAAAATTGGCAAAATGATTACCAATATGAGTCACATATTTTGCACGTAAAGATAGTGCAGTATCATCACCTACAGTAACAGCATTTAGGAGGTTAGGGACAAAACCATAATTTGCTACCTGAACTGGATCAACGCTTTCATTAGCTGCACCAGCTGCTAATAGTAGGCCATTAACTGGTAAGTAACCAACTTCAAAAGCATAGCCAGTATTGTCTTCACCAGCAAAGTCAACCTGGTTAATAGTGCCGCTTACATAAAATTGAGTATTTGGAATATAAAACTCGCCACTTACACCAAATACATCAATATCCTCATCGCCATCACCGCTTGCATTTGCATAACCTAAGCCAATATTGCTTGCTTTATTTAGGAAAGCCGCTTCTGCAAATGGAGAGTTCTTAACTTGAACAGTGTTTAAGTAATATTTTCCATTGATGAAAAATGTATCTAGATCCCCAACATTATCAATATCTGTATTTTCATACCCGACATTAAGTTCAGCTTGGTAAGCATGTGCAGTTCCCAGGCCAGCAAGAAGCGCTGTAGCAAGAGCAAGTTTCTTAAGCATTTAGATTTCTCTCTTTGTTATAAAAATATGACTGTTTGATGAACAGTTGTAACAAATTGTACAGTTTATATTCGCCCCGTCAATGTGCAAAAAATACCTAAATGCTTGTTAAGAGTGCAATAAAAAAACCCATCCGAGGATGGGTTTCTATGCATGACTAACTTTTGGTTTTAGATTAGAAGCGGTACTTCGCTGCTACACCAAAGGTATTGTAGTCATTGTTAAACTGTTCGCCAAAGCCGACACGGCCTTCTAAGCTCACTTGCTGGTTAATGAACTTACGTGCATTGATACCAAATTCGCTCTTGTCGGTAATATCATTATTGTGATAATCAGCACCGACACTCAAGGTTTTGTCAATGAAATAATCTGCTGCCAGATTGTATTCATCTAGATCACCAAACGCTGCACCTGCTTCCAGGTTGATATCTTTACCATTGCTTAATGTCGTCACATATTTAGCACGAAGTGTTGGATCTACGCCATCATCATTGTCGTTATCCCAACCTTTCACACCAGCCGCAATCAATAGACCTGGTGCTGGCAGATAACCAACTTCAGCTGCATAGGTGGTTAAATCATTTTCTAGATCATCATTGTCTTGCAGATCATGACCATTGACGTTACCGCTTAAGTAGAAGTCAGAATTCGGTACGAAGTACTCTGCACCTACGCCATAACGATGCGCTTCAGAATCACCAATTTCATTATATTGATATTGCGCACTCACGTTGCTAGCACGATCAAGGAATGCTGCTTCTGCTAATGGTGCATTACGTGTTTGAACTGGATTGAAGTAATATGTACCATCAACGCCGAAAGAACCGCTAGTTCCACCGTTGTCAGGATCAACCACTCCTGCTGATGCACCAATTTCTGCTTGGTAAGCATGTGCTGCTGTACCAGTCATTGCTATTGCTGAAAGTAGTGCCGAAGCAATCGCTAATTTTTTCATGGTTACTACCCCTCAAATCGTGAGTTAAAAACATTACACTTTTTGTTACAACTTTCAGTCTAGAGCAATTCCAAAGATCGTCAATCAAAGGAAAGTTACAGTAATGTGAATAGCGTAATCTTGTGTAATTTTTGCTGAACAAGTGACTGAATAATAAAATTAAATTTATAATGTAGTGTTTTATTAAAAGTGTGTAGATATTGTGGAATCTATTGAATTCGCTGATTTTTTATACAGACCAATAAGAAATCCTAAATTATAAAATCAATTGCAAAATTATATTTCGGTCATAAAACGGGGCTAAAAAGCCGATAAAAATTTCGGATAAAAAGACGCAAAAGAGTCTATGAGATGTTGAAAATTGGATGAGGGAAATACAGGTCTAAATGCTCAAGATATTCGAGCTTTAGACTGAATGGATCGTTAAAATAGCGGAAATAGACTGTGCTATAATATCGGGCTAAGAATTTTGTGCCTAATTTTGATTGAGAGTAATTCACGTGGAAATTAATCCGTATCTAAACCAATTAAAAGACTTAAACGAACGTGGTCAAACACTACGGGGGTATCTTTGACTACGATCTGAAAAAAGAGCGTTTAGAAGAAGTCCTGCGTGAATTAGAAGATCCAACGATCTGGAATGATCAGAGTCGTGCTCAAGCAATGGCCAAAGAAAAAGGCGAGCTTGAAAATGTATTAAATGTGCTGGATCGCTTAAGTACCCAGCTTGAAGATGCACAGGCTTTGCTTGATCTGGCGGTTGAAGCGGATGATGAAAGCTTGCTAGAAGACGTACAGGCTGAACTGAGCACGGCTGAAGAAGAACTGGCCAAGCTTGAATTTCGCCGTATGTTCAATAATCCGATGGATCCAAACCCTTGCTATCTGGAAATTCAAGCTGGTTCAGGCGGTACAGAAGCACAGGACTGGGCGTCTATGTTGCTACGTATGTATCTACGCTGGATTGAACGTCATGGCTTTAAAGCAGAAGTGATGGAAGAATCTGATGGCGATGTTGCCGGGATTAAATCTGCGACGATTCGTGTGGAAGGTGAGTACGCCTATGGCTGGTTACGTACCGAATCTGGTGTACATCGTTTAGTGCGTAAATCACCATTTGACTCGGGCAACCGTCGTCATACCTCATTTTCTGCCGTGTTTGTCTCACCTGAAGTAGATGACAATATCGAAATTGAAATCAATCCGTCCGATGTTCGTACCGATACTTACCGTGCATCAGGGGCGGGTGGTCAGCATATTAACAAAACAGATTCTGCCGTGCGTTTAACCCATGCACCGACCGGAATTGTGGTGGCCTGTCAGAACCAGCGTTCACAACATGCCAACCGTGACCACGCCTGGAAGCAGTTACGTGCCAAACTTTATGAGCTCGAGATGAGCAAACGTAACGAAGCGGCACAAGCACTGGAAGATTCCAAGTCTGACATTGGGTGGGGTAGTCAGATCCGTTCTTATGTCCTGGATGATTCACGTATTAAGGATTTGCGTACAGGTGTGGAAAATTCCAATACTGGCGCAGTTCTGGACGGTGATCTGGACAAATTTATCGAAGCAAGCCTGAAACAGGGCCTGTAAGAAATCGTTTAAAAGCTGGCGTAACAAAGCTTGTGCAGATTGTGATTATTATATCTAAAATTTTCGATATATAAATCGAAAAAATACGATATAATGGTCGCAGATGCTGAATAAAGTTTCGTTGCGCCACTGATTGTGATGTGCCTATGGACCTTGATCTAATTTTTAAAGCCTTAGCCAATCCGACCCGTCGACAAATTCTGGAGTGGTTAAAATCTCCGGAGCAATATCTGTCTGCGGAAGAGTGTGGTGGCTTTCAACGTGGGGTCTGTGCAGGTCAAATTGAACGTTTGGGCCAGGTTTCCCAGTCCACCATGTCCAATCATTTGTCTGTATTACAGCAGACTGGCCTGATCACTGCGACCAAGCATGGACAGTGGTCATATTTCTCCCGCAATGAAACTTTGATTCAACAATTTATCGAACACCTACAACAACACCTTTAACAGGTGGGAGTAACGATGGCTGAATTAAATTCTCCTTTAACGCTCGGTGCGTTAGAGCTTAAAAACCGTGTCATCATGGCGCCGCTGACCCGTAACCGCGCAACTGCTGATCGCATTCCAACCCCAATAATGGTTGAGTACTATGCGCAACGTGCAAGTGCTGGCCTGATTATTTCTGAAGCCACAGTGATTTCTGAAGAAGCCAATGGCTATTTAAATACTCCAGGATTGTTTACCGATGCTCAGGTCGAAGGCTGGAAAAAGGTTACTCAAGCGGTTCATGAGAAGGGCGGTTTGATTGTTGCCCAGCTTTGGCATGTTGGTCGTGTATCGCATCCGGATCTGTTAAATGGTGAAACACCAGTCTCTGCAAGTGCGGTACAACAGGCGGGTCATGTCAGCTTGTTACGTCCAAAACGTCCTTATGTGTTGCCGCGTCCGCTGGAAATTTCGGAAATTCATGCCATTACCGAGCAATATAAGCAAGCCGCGATTCGTGCTAAAGAAGCCGGTTTTGATGGTGTTGAATTACATGCTGCCAATGGTTATCTGATTGACCAGTTCTTGCAAAGCAAAACCAATCAGCGTGAAGATGAATACGGCGGTTCAGTGGAAAATCGTACACGTTTCCTGCTAGAAGCAACTGATGCACTGATTGAAGTATGGGGCGCAGATCGTGTAGGGGTGCATTTTGCGCCGCGTTGTGATGACCATGACATGGGCGACAATGATCCACGTGAAACATTTGGCTATGCCATGGAGCAGCTGGGTAAGCGCAAGATTGCCTTCTTCTTTACCCGTGAATATCTGGCAGAAGACAGTATTTCTGAATATATGAAACAGCGCTCAAATGGAGTGCCTTATATTGCCAATATGCAACTAAGTCGTGAAGATACGATTGAGCTGTTGGCATCAGGCAAGGCTGATGCGGTGGCTTTTGGTAAGGCGTATATTGCCAATCCGGATCTATACGAACGTCTGCTCGAAGATGCGCCGCTGAATGAACTGAAGCTGGAAAATATGATCGGAACCAATGTCGCGGAAGGCTATATTGATTATCCGACATTGGCTGAAGCAGAAGCTTTAACTACAGTAGAATAATCTAAAAATGAGCCACATTGATTAACATGTTGATGTGGCTCTGCTATATTCTGCCCATTGAATCTTTGGACAGGGGCGCAATGTGGCCACTCCATTTTGGTATAACGCAGCCTTGGCGCTGGTTAAACCCTTATATCAATCGCGTATCCGTAAACGTGCGACCGATCCTGAACAATTACAACAAGAACTGACAGAACGTTTCGGCCCGTTTCAGCCACCCAAAAACCTGCATGCCATCTGGTTTCATGTGGTGTCGGTGGGTGAAACCAATGCTGCCCAACCGTTAATTGAACATTATTTAAAACTTGGCCATCCGGTGCTGGTCACCAATACCACCAAAACCGGTCAGGCACGCGCTAAATCACTTTTTTTAAAAGCGCCTTATCTCGATTTGTTTCAAGCCGTGTATTTGCCTGCTGACCAGAAAACTTTAATTCGTGAATTTTATCAAAAGTATCAGCCGAAACTTTTATTGCTGATGGAAACCGAGCTTTGGCCTAATCTGCTGGATCAGGCACCCCAGTTTAATGTGCCAACTGTATTGTTGAATGCGCGTCTGTCTGAAAAATCTGCCAAAGGTTATACCAAGGTCAAAGGTCTGACTAGAGGCATGCTACAGCAGTTAACCCAGCTTTTGGCACAGGATATTGCCACCCAGCAACGTTATATCCAGTTAGGAATAGCAGCCGAAAAAACCCAGGTTTTGGGCAATATCAAATTTGATATTACTGCGCCCGAGCGCTTTATCCAGCAGGCAGATCAATTGACACAGGAGTGGCAGTTAGGGGGGCGAAAGATCGTCACGTTAGCTAGTACTCATGCTCCTGAAGAAAAAGAAATTCTGAGTGCTTTAAAAGCTGCTTTAGAAGCTGATCCATATTTGGTCTGTATTGTGGTACCGCGCCATCCGGAACGTTTTGATGAGGTGTTCCAGGCTGCACAGTCTTTGGGATTAAAAACTCAGCGTCGTAGTTTAGGGCAACGTATCGAAGCAGATACCCAGGTTTATTTGGCCGATTCGATGGGTGAAATGTGGCTCTGGTATGCTTTGAGCCAGGCCTGTTATGTCGGTGGTTCTTTAAATGAGCCAGGTGGAGGACATAATATTCTGGAGCCGATTGCGCTGAATGTGCCGACTGTTTTAGGCAAAAACTATTTTAATTTTCAGACCATCGTGGATGAGTTTGTTCAATCGGATGCAGTCGCAGTAGTACAGAATGCCCAGCAGGCTGCAGAAGTATTACTGGAACTTTTGCAAGATCAGGTTAAGGCGGAAAACTTGAATGCGGCAGCGCAGCAAATTATGCAGTTAAATACAGGATCGCTTGCCAAGCATATTCAGGTGATTGATCAGTATCTTTAATTTACCTTGATAAGTAACAGATATTGGATTTACCAAGACGGCAGGGATGCCGTCGTTAGGTTGATGATACAGGGAAGTATCATCAACCTAACAAAAGCGTTTTGCCTACTTTTACGCTGTAAAAAGTAGGGAGAAGCCTACACGATGATAAGTCACTATAGAGCTTTATTTAAGGTTTGTCCTACAATAACCGAGTTTCGATTTGGCTTAGTATTTCTTAGTATTTCTTAGTATTTCTTTGTATTTCTTTGTATTTCTTTTTCAAAGTGATTACCTTACTTTTGTCGGGCCATGAAGGGCATACCCTGCAAGACAAAAGCCCTTTATTTCACTGATGCTGCATCCCTGCAGCACAGTGAAATTGGCGACATCCATGTCGCCACACACGATTTCAAATTTGGCGATAATACCTAATTTGAATATTTTGCATCTTAATGTTTGGGTTTTATCTTCCTTATGAATATCGTCCTGCTTGATCCACGTCAAACCGAAACTGAACTTTGGTCCATTACCTCAACTCGGCAACTGGAACATTTACAGCAACATCTACAGATTCAGGTGGGAGATACGTTAAAAGTCGGAATTCGGGAAGGTCTGCGTTACCTGACGGAAATTGTCGAAATCTCTGAAAAAGCAGTGCGCTTGAAACCGCTGCAAGAAGAAGCTGTTCCAGAAAAATTGCCAGTGACTTTAATTGTGGCCTTGCCACGTCCGAAAGTGCTGCGCCGTCTGATCATGGATAGTGTCACTTTGGGCGTTGAAAAAATCATTTTACTGCATAGCTACCGCGTCGATAAAAGCTATTGGCAAACCCCATTTTTACAGCAGTTAAATCATTATATCGAGCTGGGACTGGAACAGGCAGGCGATACGATTGCTCCGAAAATCGAGCTATATAAACGCTTTAAACCCTTTGTTGAAGATATCTTGCCGGGTTTGATTAGTACGGATGGTCCGGCTTATGTGGCACATCCTTATGCAGAGCAAGCGATGCCATTTGCGATTGAGCATCCCTGTACGATTATTATTGGTCCGGAGGGTGGATTTATTCCATATGAAGTTGATTTACTCATAAAAAACGGCTGCCAGGCTGTGAGCCTGGGCAACCGTATTATCCGTACAGAAACCGTGATTCCTTATGTTTTAGGTCGACTGTTTAGCGCGTGCTGAAGCTTCTTCATTGCCTTCACCACGATAGACTTTGACTTCCTGTACCGGATACGGAATCGAAATATTATGCTCGGCAAAAGCCTGAATCACCCGTTCCTGCACCGCACTGATTGAAGTTCCGGTGCCAGTTTCAGTGGTATCGACCCACCAGAAAGCTTTTAGGGTAATAGAAAAGTCAGCCAGTGCCGTCACATTGACACTAAAGCCTGGCTGGCTCAGGATGGTTGGATCTTTATCTAAAATAGCGGTGATCAGGTCCTTGGCTTTCTGGATGTCATCTTCATAGCCGATGCCCACCACGAATTCGCAGCGGCGACGGGTATAGGCAGTATTCACCGTGACCGCACTGGTGTAGACCGTGGCATTCGGAATGACAATACGACGGCCATCTGGTGAACGTAAGAAGGTCGCACGAATCTGGATATCTTCAACCGTACCTTCCATGCCATTCACGATAATGTCATCGCCAATCTTGAACGGTTCACTGAGCAGAATCAACACGCCAGAGAGCAGGTTCTGGAAAATATCCTTGAAGGCAAAACCGATCGCGACCGAACCAATTCCGAGGGCACTCATCAGCTGACCCGGGGTAAAGCCAGGAACAGCAATCACCAGTCCAATCAGAATACCAAAGAAAATAATAAAGGTACTGCCGACACGGTTGAGTACCAACACCAGATTCTGGCGGGTATAAGAACGGTTTTCCAAAGTTTTACGTACGAAAAACTTGAAGACTTTGGAGAGTAACCAGAAAATCGTAATCACGATCAGTGCGATACAAAAATAAGGCACACGCTCCCAGAAGCCCTCCATGATTTTGTCAATGGTGCTGTAGGCATCATTATACTTGGCGGTATGTTCAATCACGGTCTTGGTCGTTTTTTCAGTTGCCTGATGTAACAACTCCGTGGTGCCCTCAGTTACCTGGCTTAAGGTATTGTTTTGCTCTGCCACAAAAATTCCACAATTCAAATTTTGCCTATTTTGCCTGATGTTCAGCAAAAAATTAATAAGGGCTCGAAGTCACCATTGGATAATTTTAAAAATAACGGCGCTGTTGTTAAAAGTATTTGGTGGTTTTTTGCATCATTTCCGTGGGGGTAGGTGTTTGTTCTTCACCGCTCATATAACTGAATAAAGCGATAGATCCCAACAGGCTAAGCAGGGTCAGGATAATCATCAGCCAGGCCAGAATTTTTTCCCAGAGCAAGGTGATCCGTGCCGGACCATACTGATTACTGCCGCGATCGCCCGAACCAAAAACGATATAAAGCCATACAAAAATGTTTACTACCGGCAGTAAAAATAATAGCGCCCACCAGCCACTGCGGTTCATATCATGCAAACGGCGAACGGTCACCACTAAAGCGAAATACACATAGGCCAGAACCATGACCAGTACACCGATACTGGCCAAGCCTTGCAGTGAAATCAGCCAGTTGGGATCTAGAGAATGGGTAGAAATATTCACAATATCAATACTGAGACCCAGTGCAATACTGCCAAATAAAAAAATGAAATACAGAAATGCCGACCAGGCAATAAAGCTCAAGCGTCCGAAGCGGCCTTTCATCGACAGGGGATGATCCGATGCAGGCAGCGCAGGCGGGCTAAAGTAGGGAGATTCAGGCGATTTCATAAAGCGTATCCTGCTAAATCAGATGAAATAACCACAAGCGGTCAATTTTATTTTTAAGGGCTGTGCTACAGATCATACACATTTGCGCAGAAGATTCTGTACTGTAAGTTGTGGTTTATTTTGATTGAATTTGTATAAATAATCTACGACGAAAGCATGATTGCCGGATTTGAAATAAGCAGGCCATACTGCCATTATGCATAAAAAACAATCAACAACGCAGCATTAACCTCTCGTGATGAGATAGAACAAAATCAAGGAAGTGACCTATGCAAGAGATCTATCCAGTACCCGAAGAATTTAAAAAAACAGCACGTACGCTCGAAGACCAGTACTTTGAACGTTATCAATATTCTATAGAACAGCCAGATAAATTTTGGGCAGAACAGGCGCAACGTCTGGACTGGATCAAGCCCTTCACCCAAGTCAAAAATACCAGCTTTAACAAAGACGATTTTAAAATCGAATGGTTTGCCGATGGTCAGCTCAATGTCAGTGCCAATTGTCTGGATCGGCACCTGAAAGAACATCCTTATAAACCGGCCATCATCTGGGAAGGGGATCATCCTTCGCGGCACAAGATTATTTCCTTTGCCGAACTGCATGATGAAACCTGCCGTTTTGCCAATGTGTTGAAGAAAAATGGCATCCAGAAAGGCGACCGGGTCATGCTGTATATGCCGATGGTCTCTGAAGCCGCGATTGCCATGCTGGCCTGTGCACGGATCGGGGCGGTACATTGCGTGGTATTTGGTGGTTTCTCGCCAGATTCTCTGGCTAGCCGGATTGAAGACTGTCAGGCGAAAATGGTGATTACAGCCGATTCCGGCATGCGCGGCGGTAAGGCCATTCCGCTGAAAGCCAATGTCGATGAGGCACTAAAACTGGCAGGTACAGACTCGATTCAAAATGTAATGGTGGTACACCGCACCGGTAACCCGATTGAAATGCAGGAAGGGCGTGATCTGTGGTATCACACGGAAATTATGTCAGTGAATGACATCTGCCCACCGGAACCGATGAATGCCGAAGATCCGCTGTTTATCCTGTATACCTCAGGTTCCACCGGCAAGCCCAAGGGCGTGATGCATACCACTGGCGGTTATCTGACTTATGTCAACTGCACCTTCCGTGAAGCGTTTGATATCAAGCAGGATGATGTGTTCTGGTGTACCGCAGATGTCGGCTGGATCACTGGACATTCCTATGTGCTGTATGGGCCACTTTCGAATGGGACCACCACTGTGATGTTTGAAGGTGTACCGCAATATCCAAGCTGGGCGCGTACCGGACATATTGTCGATAAGCATAACGTCACCATTCTCTACACAGCACCGACGGCGATCCGCGCCATGATGCGTGAGGGCGATGCCTTTGTACGGGAAAGTGACCGCAGTAGTCTAAGAATTCTGGGTTCGGTCGGTGAGCCGATTAATCCAGAAGCCTGGAACTGGTATTACACCGTGGTTGGTGAAAGTCGCTGTCCAGTGATTGATACCTGGTGGCAGACCGAAACGGGTGGTTTCATGATTACACCATTGCCGGGTGCGACAGATTTGAAACCCGGTTCTGCGACACGGCCTTTCTTCGGCGTACAACCTGCGATTGTGGATGCTGACGGCAAGGAACTAGAGGGTGAAGCTGAGGGCAATCTGGTGATTAAGGATTCTTGGCCGGGTCAGATGCGTACCATTTGGGGAGACCCGGAGCGTTTTATCGAAGCCTATTTCTCGACCTATCCGGGAACCTATTTTACCGGAGATGGCGCGCGTCGTGATAAAGACGGTTACTACTGGATTACCGGCCGTGTCGATGATGTCCTGAATGTATCCGGACACCGCTTAGGTACAGCAGAAATTGAAAGTGCATTGGTGGCGCATGAATCCGTGGCTGAGGCCGCTGTAGTCGGGATGCCGCATGACATTAAAGGCCAGGGAATTTGTGCTTTTGTGACCTTGCAGGCTGATGTGGCCAGTTCAGATCAATTACGTGCCGAACTGGTCAGCTGGGTGCGCAAGCTTCTTGGTCCGGTAGCGACCCCGGATGCGCTGCACTGGGCACCGGCTTTGCCAAAAACCCGTTCCGGGAAAATTATGCGTCGGATCCTGAGAAAGATTGCCGCCAATGAACTGGACAGCCTGGGCGATACCTCGACCTTGGCTGAACCGCAAGTGGTGGATCATCTGATTGCCGAAGTACAGCGCAATACTGCTTAATCACTAGAATAAAAATACCGGCTGTACACAGCCGGTATTTTTATATCAGGAATAAGCTCTGCATGCTTTCGGATATAGTGACAGGCTGCAATCTGCTAAGCTCAAGCCATGCTGAATATAGGTCCAAAAACAATGAATATACGACAATCATATCTCGATCAGTTGCCCTTAGAGATTGCCCGGCAACTGGCTGAAACTTTCGCCCAGACTGCAGCAGAACGGGATAAACAGGGGGGGAATCCCAAAGCCGAACGTGACCTGATTCGCCAGAGTAGCTTGCTTGGCCTGTCTATTCCGAAGCACTATGGTGGTCAGGGTGCCGACTGGCAGACCATTTTTAGCACCATTCAGACCATTGCCCAAGTCGACAGTTCATTGGCCCATGTCTACGGCTTTCACCATTTGCTGATTGCGACCGTTCAATTATTTTCTCAACCTGAACAATATGGTGCGTGGTTTGAACAGACTGCCCAAAATAATCTGTTTTGGGGTAATACTCTAAATCCACTGGATCGTCGTACCACAGCCATAAAAGTTTCAGAAAACGAATATATTTTCCATGGTGATAAAAGCTTCTGCTCGGGTTCGATCGATTCAGATATGTTGTTGTGTTCGGGCTATAACGAAGCCGGAAAATTGCTGATAGGTGTGATTCCGACCCAGCGAGAGGGTGTGAGTTTTCTGGGTGACTGGAACAATATAGGCCAACGCCAGACCGACAGTGGTACCAGCCATTTTGAGCAGGTCAACATTCATGAAGATGAATTGCTGTTAAATCCAGGTCCACTGAGTACGCCGTATTCCAGTCTACGGCCTTTGATTGCCCAGCTGATTTTCGTGCATCTGTTTTTGGGCGTGGCAGAAGGAGCATTTGAAATCGCCAGACAGGGCGTACAGACCCAAAAAGCCTGGTCCAAATCACTGGCAGACGATGCAGTGAATGATCCTTTTACCCAGAAGCATTTTGCCGAGTTCTATGTACAGCTAGAAGGTGTACGCTTACTCGCAGATAAAGCAGTTCAGGGTTTACAGGCAGCCTGGGAGCTTGGGAATGATTTAAGTGCCGAACAGCGCGGTGAAGTCTCGGTTGCCATTGCCACAGCTAAAATTGCCGCAACCAATACCTCTCTCTATATTACCCAGAATATTTTCCAGGTGATGGGTGCGCGGGCCACCACGGCCAAGCTCAATCTGGACCGCTTCTGGCGCAATGTCCGCACCCAGACCTTGCATGATCCGATCGATTATAAGTATCAGGAAGTGGGGGAATGGGTGCTGACTGGAAAAGTGCCTGATCCAAGCTTTTATTCCTGATCTGAAAATAAAACAGCCTCTTTATCAGAGGCTGTTTTATTCTGGATGAAAAAGTTTGGTTTTAAATTTGCTTGAAAGCTTCAATCGCTCTTACACGAGAGACTTTTAAATCCACGATCGGTTTTGGATAATCCAGTTCAAGATCCGGATTTTTGGCATAGGGTTCATGAATAGATTTAGCATCCAGATGCGCCAGTTCCGGCACCCATTGACGGATGTAATCCCCATTTGGATCAAACTTCTGTGACTGGCTGACCGGGTTAAAAATCCGGAAATAAGGTACGGCATCCATACCGGTCGAGGCACACCATTGCCAGCCGCCATTGTTCGCCGCCAGATCACCGTCAATCAGATGCTGCATGAACCAGCTTTCTCCCAGACGCCAGTCTATCAGCAGGTTTTTACACAGGAACATCGCAGTAATCATGCGCACCCTGTTATGCATCCAGCCAGTGGCTCGCATTTGCCGCATGCCGGCATCGACAATCGGAATCCCGGTTTGTCCTTGTTGCCAGGCAGCCAGATCTTCAGGTGCATTGCGCCACTGGATATTATCGGTATTTTCCTTAAAAGGCTGATGCCTGGATACACGGGGAAAATCAAACAGGGTATGCAGATAAAACTCGCGCCACAGCAGTTCATCCAGCCAGGTCTGCTGACCGATATCATCAATCTGGAAATATCCATCCTTAAACAGGGTCTGCATACATTGACGGATCGAGAGAATACCAATATTCAGATACGGTGACAGGCGGCTGGTACCATCGACTGCAGGTAGATCTCGCTCGGTTTTATAATGAGCCATTTTATCCTCGATAAAATCATCGAGCAGCTCAAAGGCAGCTTGATCTTCCACAGGCCAGAGCTGGGCAGTATGATCGACAGAATAATCAGCCGCAAATTTTACCAGATCAAAACTGGTCAACTGAGCGGGTAATTCAAGCGGATCTTGAAGCTGAATGGCAGGATAGCAGCCCGGTATATTCTGAATCAGTCGTTCATAGCACTTTTTCTTGAATGCGCTATAGATCTGATAGGGCTGATTGGACTGATTGCGGATACTGGTCAGTGGAAACAGGCTGCGATCATGATACAGCTCGACCCGGATCTGCTGCTGTTCCAGCATCTGCTGTACCTGTGCATCACGTTGCAGTTCATGCACGCCCACTTCAATATTGGCATGTAGCGTATCAATCTGCAGTTTTTGGCACAGACTTAGCATTTCGGCAGACAGGTCTTGCCATAAGGGAACATTTAAAATGATTAATGGAATATTCAGCTGCGCTAACTGCTGCTTTAAGACGTCGAGGCGGCGCAGATAAAAATCGATTTTAATCCGGGCATCCTGATGCAGCTTCCATTGTTCAGGAGAGAGCACCACCAGTGCTATACAGCTGCCTTGCTGGGTGGCATGCCAGAGCGCGGCATGATCATGAATGCGGAGGTCTTGACGAAACCAGATCAGTTGCATTGTTAAAATTCTTGGAAAGTCGTTAGTGCAGAATTTTAAGGAATTGCTGGTCTCAAACCTAGCCAGACAACAATTTTATCACATAAAAAAATCCCCCAAGCCGAGCCTTGAGGGAGGGAGTGAGTCTGCTGAGATTTATTGGAATGATTATACGGGCTCAGCTTCTTCTTGCTGCACAGGCGTTGCCTGTTGTGCTTCAAGCTCACGGACCAAAGGCAGCACCTTCTGGCCAAAATATTCGACTTCTTCAATAAAATGCAGGAAGCCTGAGAGAATCAAATCAACGCCAACTTTTTTCAGTTCGATAATCCGTTCAGCAATCTGCTGCGGTGTCCCGATCAGATTGGTGCGGAACCCGTCATTGTATTGCACCAGATCTTTAAAGGTGGATTTGGCCCAGTTGCCTTCACCTTCCTGACTTGCTGCGCCGGCTTCACGGGTGGCCTCACCAAAAGATTTTACCGCCTGCACATTGGCCTTGCTGATAATTTCCTGCAAGACGGCCTGGGCTTCTTCTTCGCTATCGCGTGCAATCACAAAGGCATTTACACCAATTTTCACCGAGTGATGATTTGCCTTGGCTTTTTCACGAATATCATCGATCTGTTTTTTCAGCTCTTCCGGGGTATTGCCATTGGTGAAGTACCAGTCAGATACGCGAGAAGCCATATCACGTGCTGCCCGGGAACTGCCGCCCTGAAAGATTTCAATATGCGGTTTTTGTAGCGGTTTTGGACTCAGGGTATAGTCTTTGAATTGATAATATTTACCTTCAAAATTAAAGTTATTCTGGCTCCAGACTCCTTTTAGGCTACGGATAAACTCTTCCGAACGGGCATAACGCTCGTCATGTTCCGGCCATTCTTCACCAATGGCATCAAACTCACCGCGGAACCAGCCACTGACCACATTGATCGCGATCCGGCCATTGCTCAGATGGTCAATCGTCGCCAGTTGTTTTGCAGCCAGTGCCGGCTTCCATGGACCCGGCAGAATCGCGGCAATGACTTTCAGGCGTTCAGTTTTGGCCAGAATGCCATGACTGAAGCTGACCGATTCATGCTGGTTTTCTGCGTTATAGCCGGCAGTAAAACGGATCTCGGTCAGAGCATAATCAAAGCCTGCCTGTTCAGCGGTTTGTGTCAGACGCACGTTATAGTCATAGCTCCAGTCGGTGCGCTGCTCGATATTACTAACCACCAGGCCACCACTGACATTCGGCACCCAATAGGCAAATACGATATTTTTATCATTCGACATATTCATCACCCTCTGCAATGCTGTGTTCAAGCCACTTGAGTCTTTGGTGCTTTCTTGCTGTGCAAGCGCGATTCTGCGGCATCCAGGCTCGGCACGGCTGCTGAAGGCAGCACTTCTTCCTGTTCGATCTGCTTGTTAATGCCCAGATTTTGACTCGCTTGAATGGTTTTTTCTTTGATGACTTCAGCACGTTGTCCCTTGGCTGGTGCCCATTCAAGAATCGGCAATGCACGCGCCACAGCCAGGGTAATCCGGTCGCGGAGCAATTCACTGTGAATAGTATATTCAGGGGTGAAATCGCGGTCGGTGGCATAGACCCCAATCGGTAAAGTCTGTGCCTGAAAGAAGCTGAATAAGGGACGCAGTTGATGTTCAAGCACCAGCGCATGACGGTCACTGCCACCAGAGGCCGCCAGTAATACCGGAACATCGACCAGCGCCGTTTGCTCGACAAAGTCAAAGAAATGCTTGAACAGGCCGGTAAATGAAGCGCGGTACACAGGAGTGCCCACAATCAGCGCATCTGCGGCTTCTACTGCTGCCAGGTCATCCTGAACGCGTTGTGGCAACTGATTGCGGTAAATTGCACCGCCCAAGAGCGAACCAATTTCGCTAAATTTAATGAAATGCACATTGATCGGTGTCGCTTCACCCAGCTCATCCAGAATGGCCTGAACCAAGGCTTCGGTTTTTGAGGGATGATTTAAACCGCCAGATACGGCAACAATATTTAAGGGTTTTTGCGCATTAAAATTAGACATATTTAGAACCTGAAAAATAGGGATAATCTCGGAATGACCCTATTAATCCCGATTCAGCGAAGGGCTGTAAAATAACGAAAAGCTGAAAAGTTATCTGATTTTGCGATATACGACAAAGGCCTGATTTTTAAGGAAGGTTTTGTGGGTAAGTGAATGATATTTATATTTATATTGAACAAAGATAAGCTTTTTCAGTGAGGAATAAGTGATATATAAAAAAGTGATGAGAATTAAACAATTATTGCAATAGTGCAAAAATGGGCAATTTTGAAGAAAAACTGCATATTATTTTAAAAATTGTAGTGTCTTGCATATCCTTAACCGGGTTGTGTGGTTAGAATAGGGACTACCGTGCCAAGATCTCTCTCACGTTGCCTATGAATATTTTAATCGTTGATGATCATCCACTATTTCGTCATGCTTTGATTCAAGCTGTACGTTATAGCCTGCCACAAGCCCAGATTCATGAAACTGCGGCAGTCAATGAATTTTATGAACGTCTAGAAAATGGCCCTGAGCCTGATCTTGTGCTGCTGGATTTAAACCTGCCGGGCGCTTCCGGCTTTTCTGCCCTGGTGCATGTCCGCGCACAGTATCCGTCTTTACCGATTATTGTTGTGTCTGCACATGAAGAAGTCAGCATCATCCAGCGTGCGATCGCGCATGGTGCGATGGGCTATATTCCTAAATCTGCTCACCCAAGCCATATCGGTGAAGCGATTCGTGAAGTGCTAGAAGGTGAAATCTGGTTACCGCCAAATCTGCCAGCCAATATGAATTTTGATCCGCGTGCTGCCGATGAAACGGCTTTGGCAGAACGGATCCAGTCTTTGACGCCGCAACAGTTCCGGGTATTGATGATGGTGGCTGAAGGTTTATTAAACAAGCAGATCGCTTATGAGCTGGATGTGTCAGAAGCGACGATTAAAGCACATGTGACTGCAATCTTCCGTAAGCTTGGCGTACAAAACCGGACGCAAGCGGTATTGGCCATTAATGCACTGAATATTGAAGACCGCAAAATGTAAGTTCTGCATAGCCGAATTGAAAAAGACCTCCTTGGAGGTCTTTTTTTATGGGCGAAATCTGCAAAATTGTAGTGCAAAGGCCTGAGTCAGCTAGGCGATATAATCCTGTTTGCGGGTGAAATCATCACAAAACAAAGGATTTAAGGCACATTGCAATTCATCAATCTGCTCTTCAGTGACATAACCTTTCGATTTCAGATATTCCGCCACGTGATCATCACGCAGACTCAGGAAAGTCGCATCATAAACACCGAGATCGACAAACAGCGCTGCAGTTTCCAGACTGTTAAAACGATCCAGATAAACTTCATTGTCATACATCAGGAAGACATGTTCGTCGCGCGTATTCGGGTCGACATGTAAACGCTGCGCCAGCTCATGTGGGCAGGTTTTGATAAATAACAGATCAGACAGCTCATCGAACTGGCTGGTGTCCAGGCAATCTTCTTCATTTTTGACCTTACCCAGCCAGGCCTTAAAGACCAGTACTGCGCCACCACGCAGCAACATGCTCCAGATCTGATGACGGGTTTTTGCCGGAAGATCCTCTGTTTCAGCTTCTAAAGACTGAATCAGCTTGTCTTCCTGTTCAGCAATCTTTTCAAAGAGGCCCAGACCTTGCGGCTTGTAGGCATAAGGTTCGAAGACATCAAAATGTAATTCATCAAAGACTTGCAGTGCCAGGGGGACTGCACTCTGATACAGCGTTTCCAGTGCCTGATACTGGGCATCATTCAGCTTGCTGTATTTAAAGATCTGTGCCCAGTCAATGCTTGGCAATAAGGCGTTGGCGCCATATTGACGGTGAAACTGCTGGGTCTGATTCAGGCCTTGGTTTTGATCTATGTTCATGTGAAGAACTCCGATATGCAGAAATAGATCAGCGACCAAAAAAATTAAGGCTACATGAGATGGAAACTGATCGTTTCTTATTCCTCTATTTTTAGAGCCAAGTACAAGGGATAAAAATACGACTAAAGTTATAGTAGTGGAAAATTACTCTTTAATTTTTATTAAAAACAATAAGATAATTAATTGTAACTAAGTGTACACATGTACATTAATACATTCGTCAGTTTTTGCCATAGTGAATTAAAAAATGAGCATTTTGGTCAATTTATTCAGCTGTATTTTCGGCATATTTGCTGCTTTTAGCACATTAGAATAAATTTTATGCAAGCTAGGTAAGTTTATGTGGCAGTTGAGTATAAAAAATGCCCATTTCAGGGTGTGAAATGGGCATTGATCAGATCGTTATCTACTTAGGAGTCGGAAATTTTCAGTCCAGATAACCATGAACGTAATGAGGCCGGTTTCAGCGGTTTTTTCAGCAGAACAATGTTTAGCTCTTTTAGACGTTGCGGCAATTCCGGATCGGAATCGGCGGTAATCAACGCGACCGGAATATCCTTCGAACGATGTTCCAGAATGAAATCCAGACCGATCTTGTCCTGATTCAGATGTTGATCCACCAGCCAGACCTGAATATTTTCCTGCTGAATCAGCATGGCTGCTTGTTCAGGTTCAGTGGCTTTAAACACCTGATAGCCCCATTTGGTCAATAAGGTCGACATGCCTTCCAGAATGGTTTCATCATTATCCAGACACAGAATCTTAAAGGCCTTGCTCTTTAAAGGTACGGCCTGAACCGGTGCTGCGACAACTTTTGGTGCTTCGATCACAGGCACTTCAATCATAAAGCAGGAACCTTTACCCAGCGCAGAAGACACATGTACCGGATAGTCCAGCATGCTGGTCATGCGTTGTACGATCGCCAAACCTAGGCCCAGACCCTGTTCACCCCAAGGCGAGGTGTGGCCGCAACGTTCAAATTCCTGAAACAGTTTGATGCGCTGTTCTTCGGCAATGCCCGGGCCAGTATCCCAGACGCCAATACGGATATGATTCGGTCTGCTGCTCGAACGTAATACACCGACCACCACTTTACCTCTGGCAGTATAACGCAACGCATTGCTGACAAAGTTCTGGATAATGCGGCGAATCCATTGTGGATCGGTATCAATCCAGAACTGTGCATCATGCACACTGAACTTGATACCACGCTGTGCAGCGATGGATTTGAACTGGAGTTCCAGATCGCTGAGCAGGTCATGCAGCGGATAAGCCTGACGTTTCGGCTGAATGGTGCCGCCTTCCAGTCGGGCAATATCCAGCAGGGCAGACAACATGCTTTCTGCACCATGCAAAGCACGATCCAGTTGTTGTAAGGTCTTGCGGTCTTCATCATTCTGCACGCTTTGTTCGAGTGCGGTACTGAACAGGCGCGCGGCATGCATTGGCTGCAACAGGTCATGACTGGCGGCTGCAATGAAGCGGCTTTTTGACATATTGGCCTTATCGGCCTGTTCACGCGCCAGTTGCTGCTCGGACAATGCATGGGCCAGCTGCTGGGTACGGTCCTGAACGCGGGCTTCAAGCACGGCTTCATTTTCACGGAAGGCAGTAATATCGGCGAAAGTGGTAACGAACCCGCCGCCTTCGATCGGATTGCCGCGCATCTGAATGACGCGGCCATCTTTACGAATCCGTTCAAATTCATGGGCACTGCCGACCTGCATCCAGTGAATCCGTTTCCGTACATGTTCTTCAACCGAGCCCGGGCCACATTCACCACGTTCAGCGTTATAACGGATCAGGTCTGCGATTGGACAACCGACATAGACAATATCGGTCGGATAATCGAACAGTTTCAGATACTGATTGTTCCATGCGACCAGACACATGTTTTCATCGACTACGCTGACCCCTTGGGTCATGTGATCAATCATGGTCATGATCAGGTTCTGATTAAAGCGTTGCCATTGCGAGGCCTGATCGAGAATATTGGCGACCTGACCCAATGCCAAACCATTATTAACCATAGCTGTGGTCAACAGGGTACGTGCCGAGGCTGCCCCGATAGTCCCCGCCAGATATTGCTCAGTGAAACGCCACCACATGCCATTGGCACTGCTGTTTTCATTCAGTTCAACACTGTTTTGGGTGCAGAACTGCTGAAAAGCGCGGGTAGTGGGCCCTTCACCGGTAATGCGTTTGGCCAGGGTAATCAGGTCACCGACTTTTAAACGGGCGACATCCTGATGCGAATAGCTGACCTCGGTAGAAGGACTCTGCGAGGGTAGTGGCTTGGTTTCATAATAGAAGAAACTTTCGGCCTGAATCTGTTCGGCAATACTCGGACGGAAAATACGGGAAATCCAGATATACAGCAGGGTATTTAAGCCCAGTGCCCAGACTACTCCATGCGTCAGCGGATCAAAAGACTCAAAACCAATCAGGGCTTCCGGTCTTAACCAGTTCCAGCCAAAAGGACCTTGATTCAGCAAGCTTTGGCTAAAGCTGCTATAGGCTTCGGGCAGGCTGCGCAAAATGGTCGGAAACAGCAGGGTATAAGCCCACAAGGCAAAACCGGTCAACAGTCCGGCATAGACACCCTGTTTACTACCGCCACGCCAGTACAGGCCACCGATCAGGGCAGGGGCGAATTGTGCCACCGCACTAAATGCCAGCAGACCAAAAACCGAGAGCTGGTCAATATCATTAAAGAAGTTGAAGAACAGGAAGCCCATCAACATCACGCCCAGAATACAGACCCTGCGGGTAAATTTCAGTACCAGCGGCAAGCGTTTGTCATGCCGGGAAATCAGCTTTAAGCGCCACAACGCCGGCATGATCAGGTCATTACTGAGCATGATTGACAGTGCCACGGAAGACACCAGCAGCATCCCGGTAGAGGCAGAGAAACCACCCAAGAAGGCTAATAAAGTGAGCCAGTCCTGATTATAGCTGAGTGGCAAAGAGAGTACCGCCACATCCGGAATGGCCAGGTATTGTGGTGCAGCATGTAGCGCCCAGCTGGCAATGGGAATAATCGCCAGGGTAGTCAGAATCAAATAGACCGCAAACCAGCGCCGCGCACCGCGGATATGTTTTTCATCGCGCAGCTCAACCACCGCTACATGGAACTGGCGCGGCAGGCAGATAATGGCCAGTGCCGCCAGCAAGGTCTGAATCCAGAAACTTTGTGGTACGCCAAACAGTTGCACATCATGAAAAGTGGTACTGATATCGCTACTGATCTGTGCCAGATTTTCTGGTGCTTCAAACATAAAGAAACAGGCAACTGCCAACAGGGCAAAAAGTTTAACAAAAGACTCAAATGCCACGGCCAGCATCAACCCGCCATGCTGTTCAGTATTGGCAATCTGCCGGGTACCAAACATCATCGCCAGTATCGCCAGAACCCCAGTCAGAAACAGCACGCCATTGGTCGTGCCGGTTACACCTGCGGAAGGTTCCAGGATGACGGCGGCACTTAAGGCAATCGCACGTAACTGCAAGGCCAGATAAGGCACAATCGCTACCACCGCCAGAATGGTTACCAGCGAGGCGAGGGGACCACTTTTACCATAGCGTGCTGCGACAAAGTCAGCGATCGAAGAAATGGCATGATGCTGTCTCACCCGTCCCAGACGGCGCCAGATGTCATAGCCGACAGCAACAAAGAGTAGCGGACCCAGATAGATCGGCAGGAAAATAATCCCTTCACGTACCGCAGCACCCGTGGCGCCGTAAAAGGTCCAGGAGGAGCAGTACACTCCTAAAGTTAAACTAAACAATAGCATACGCCCACGGGTACTCAGCCGGCTGGCATGTTTTTCCCCGTAGAAAGCGCAGATAAAGAGTAATGCGATATAGAGGGCGAGTACCCCTATGATGAGCCAACTGTTCATATAGCCTGATGTGTACTGAGCATGCCGCTATGATAACGCATCGTGAACGCTACAGTTTAAATTGATCATTTTTTAACGACCAAAGTCTAAATTACAAGCACCTACGATTATTGTTAACTTGCAACAGTGATAATTCGAATTAAAAAATAGGCAGCCCAAGGTTGGGCTACAGGAGTAGTAATTATGGATGAGGTACAAGTAGATCGTATTCTACAAAATCCAAAATTCAAGGAAATGGTCCGCAAGAAAAGTATGCTCAGCTGGACGTTGACCGGCATTATGCTATTTGTCTATGTGGGTTTCATGTTGCTGGTTGGTTACAACAAAGAATTTCTATTGTCTTCAATTTCAGGTGGTGTGACTACGTGGGGTATTCCACTCGGTCTGGGTATCATTGTCCTGTCGTTTATCTTGTGTGGTGTGTATTCCTACATTGCCAATAACAAACTTGATCAATTGACTGAAGAAGCAATCCGTGAAGTCGAAGCGATTGCTCATGAAAAAGGACACCACTAAGATGAAATGGAATTCTCTTATTGCTCTTGCTGCAACTGCAATGGCCTCAGGTATGGCTTTCGCTGGTCCTGATCTGGGTGCAGCAGAACAGCAGGCGACCAACTGGCACGCGATTATCATGTTTGTGATTTTCGTCGGTGCAACACTGTTCATTACCAAATGGGCAGCGAAACAAACCACCAGCACCACAGATTTCTATACGGCCGGTGGCGGTATTTCTGGTTTCCAGAATGGCCTGGCGATTGCCGGTGACTATATGTCAGCAGCATCATTCCTGGGTATTTCCGCGATGGTGTTCCTGTCAGGCTTTGATGGCTTGCTGTATTCACTGGGCTTTATGGTCGGTTGGCCGATCGTATTGTTCCTGGTGGCAGAACGTCTGCGTAACTTGGGTAAATACAACCTGTCAGACGTAGTGTCTTTCCGTCTACAGGAAAAACCGGTACGTACCTTGGCTGCTTTAAGTTCACTGGTTGTGGTCGCGTTCTATCTGATTGCACAGATGGTGGGTGCAGGTCAGCTGATCAAACTTCTATTCGGTCTGAACTATAACATTGCAGTCGTGATCGTTGGCTTGTTGATGATGGCCTACGTGATGTTCGGCGGTATGTTGGCAACCACTTGGGTACAGATCATCAAGGCGGTGATGTTGCTGTCTGGTGCAACCTTTATGGCATTCATGGTTATGAAAGGTGTGGGCTTCAGCTTTACCAACATGTTTGAACAGGCGATTGGTGTCTACTCAAAAGTACATGACTTGAGCCTGACAGATGCGACCAAAATCATGGGTCCGGGTAGTCTGGCATCTAATCCGATTGATGCGATTTCTTTAGGTCTGGCATTGATGTTTGGTACCGCAGGTCTGCCAC
Organism: Acinetobacter sp. RG5; assembly: GCF_031844265.1. GTDB lineage: Bacteria > Pseudomonadota > Gammaproteobacteria > Pseudomonadales > Moraxellaceae > Acinetobacter. Next base: position 116,721 of record NZ_JAUZUV010000005.1, read on the forward strand.
ATATCCTAATGCGTTTCTTCACGGTAAAAGATGCCAAAGAAGCGCGTAAATCAGTCGTAGTTGCTACAGGTTTTATTGGTTATTTCTACCTATTAACCTTCATCATTGGTTTTGGTGCGATTCTATATGTATCGAACAACCCGCAATTCCTTGATGTTGCGAAAATGGCTGTGACTGGCAAGCTGGAGCTGGTGGGTGGTAATAACATGGCGGCGGTGCACCTGTCTGATGCAGTGGGCGGCGACCTGTTCATGGGCTTCATTTCTGCAGTTGCATTTGCCACGATTCTTGCGGTCGTTGCTGGTTTGACCCTGTCAGGTGCTTCAGCAATTTCGCATGACTTGTATGCCAACGTGTTGAAGAAAGGCCAAACCACGCCTGAATCTGAACTACGTATGTCTAAAATTGCGACTTTAGGTCTTGCGATCTTCGCGATGATTCTCGGGATTCTGTTCGAGAAACAAAACGTAGCCTTCATGGTCGGTCTGGCATTCTCTGTTGCGGCATGTGCCAACTTCCCGGTACTGGTATTGTCTATGTTCTGGAAAGGCTTGACGACACGTGGTGCAGTGATTGGTGGTGTTGCAGGTCTGGTAACCGCAGTAACCTTGATTGTGCTGTCTAAAGCAGTATGGGTCGATACTTTGGGTATTTCTGATACGCCAGTGAACCCGTTCAATGGTCCTGCAATCTTCGCGATGCCATTGTCATTCTTGTGCTGCTGGTTGTTCTCTGTGACGGATAATTCGGCACAGGCTCAGGCAGAACGCAAAGCCTTTGATGCCCAGTTTGTACGTTCACAAACCGGTATTGGTATCTCAGGCGCATCGGATCACTAAGATCTGCGCTACGCTAAAAAAGCCCCGTCAGGGGCTTTTTTTATGGAGATATCATCAAGTTTTTTCTTTAGGATAAATGCCGTATTGCATTGAGCTGGCTGGATTTGTGCAGTGTTATTTCAGTAATTTTCATACAAAGCGTATATCTGCAAGTGGCTTTGAGCATGCTATGTTAAAAGCTGTTAACAATAACAATGTATTCCCTACATGAAGATAGTAACAAGAATAGCAACAAGAAGGGCATTATGAAGCAATCTCTGCAGCAGTTCTGGAACAGCTTTACCCATTTGCCTTCGGCATGGCTGTTGTGCCTGCAATTGCTGATCTTGCTCTTGTCGGTATTGAGTTATGGAAGCATGTCTTATCGGGCGGGAACCTGGGTACTGGGTGTTCTGGTTTTGCTGGTGATTGCCAGAGTCATTCGCCAGACTCCGATGTTTACCATTTTAGGACTCAGCTTTGTCGCCGGCGCAATTCTCTTTTCCTCCCTGATTGTGCTGGGACTGCGTTATACCTGGATCCATGTCACCGCCCACCTGTTTGAAGCTGGTGCTTATTTTAGTGCAGCCTATGGCCTACTGCGTTATATGTTTCATGACCGTTATCTGACCAAGGATGAACTCTTTGCCGCTGGCGCAGTATTTACCTTGCTGGCCTGGGGCTTTGCCTTCCTCTACAGTATCTGTCAGCTGCTGGTGCCGTACAGCTTTTCAGACCCCGATCTGCAAGCCTATCAACCCTGGCTGGATCTGATTTTTCTTAGTTTCAGTGTGCAATCTGCAACAGGACTGTCTGATATCATGCCGGTCAGTCCGGTCGCACGGATGCTAGCCATTATCCAGATGTTTGTCGGGGTGATGTATCTGGCGCTGATTGTATCCCGCTTAATTGCCTTGCAATATATCGCACGTCTACCGCATAAAAAGAACGTGAAAAATAGAGAAAACCCGCCTGGGCAATGAGACTCATCCTTTTATTGTATTTGTTACAGTAACTTAACGGCTTTATTTTGTGTCACATCCTAAAATAGCAGGAGATCTAGCTCCCATAGACTGAATCTGTCTGATCATTTTGACCTTACCAATAATTATTTGACGCTGTTTGTCGATCCAATTTTTAAAAAATGGAGGATGTATGCCTTCCACAAAACCATCCTGTTTTGCCAATATCAATCCAAATGTTTTTATCAGTACTGTCGCCATTATTGCGATATTTTTAGCGTTGGTCGTATTTGCACCCGATGCTTTTTCAGTTTTTACCCAGCAACTGAACCAGTGGATTACCACGTCCTTTAGCTGGTTCTATGTATTGTCGGTGGCGATATTTATCATCCTTCTGGCTTATATTGCCCTGTCGGATATGGGCAAAATCAAACTGGGGCCCGAGCATAGTCAACCGAAATATAGCAGTGCCTCCTGGTTTGCGATGTTATTCACCGCAGGCATGGGGATTGGCCTGATGTTCTTTGGTGTGGCCGAACCGGTGATGCATTATGTTACGCCACCTGCCGGTGAACCGGAAACTGTACTGGCTGCACAACAATCTATGCGGGTCACCTTTTTCCACTGGGGCTTACATGCCTGGGCCATTTATACGCTGGTTGGCCTATCGCTAGCTTATTTTGCTTACCGGCATCAATTGCCTTTAAAAATTCGTTCGGCCTTATATCCGCTGATTGGTCAAAAGATCTATGGTCCGATTGGAGATGGCGTAGATACCTTTGCCACTATTGGTACGGTATTTGGTGTGGCCACCACACTGGGTTTTGGGGTCACACAGATCAATTCAGGCTTGAATTACCTGTTTGGTGTTGAACAGGCACCTAGCACTCAGGTGATTCTGATCATTGTCGTGAGTACCATGGCAGCGACTTCCGTATTTTTTGGATTAGATAAAGGAATTAAACGTTTATCTGAACTAAATTTGGTGCTTGCACTGCTGTTGCTGATCTTTGTCTTTGTGGCAGGTCCGAGTATTTATCTGTTACAGACGACTATTCAGAATGCCGGCCAGTATGTCTCTAATCTGTTTAGCATGACCTTTAATCTGTATGCCTATCAGCCAAGTGGCTGGATTGGCGGCTGGACCATCATGTACTGGGCCTGGTGGATTTCCTGGTCGCCATTTGTCGGGATGTTCATTGCCCGGGTCTCGGAAGGGCGCAGTATTCGTGAATTTATCGTGGGTGTATTGCTGATTCCGACCGGATTTACCCTGATCTGGATGGGTTTTATGGGCAATGCCGCGCTGTATAGCATTATGCATGAAGCCAATACCAGCTTGCTAGAAGCAGTTCAGCGTGATTCATCTGTGGCTCTATTCGAATTTTTAGCTAATCTGCCTTTTAGCTCAGTAACCAGTATCATTGCGACTTTACTAGTGATGCTGTTCTTTGTGACTTCTGCCGATTCAGGGGCATTGGTGACTGATTATCTGACAGCAAAAAGTGAAAATTCACCGACCTGGCAGCGTCTATTCTGGACCGTGCTCATGGCTTTGTTAGCCATCATCCTCTTGCTGGCGGGTGGCTTAGAAGCCTTGCAATCGGCCACGATCATGAGCGCCTTGCCATTTACCTTCATTATGCTGCTGATGTGCTGGGGATTAATCAAAGCCTTACATCTGGATGTTACCAAAATGCATGCGCTGCAAGCCGCACGGATTACCCCGCGTGCGATCCAGAATCCGCGCAGCTGGCAACAGCGATTAGGCCTGATTATGCATTATCCGCACACTCAGGAAGAGGTGCAGCAGTATATTCACAATACAGTGAATAAGGCATTTCTCAGCTTTCAAAGTGAATTGAAACGGCGCCGATTACAAGTGGTGATTAGCCCGCTAGAAGACGGTATACAGCTCCGTGTTGATCATCAGGATGAAATTAATTTTATCTATCAGGTCAATGCCACCCAGACTTTAAGTCCAAGCTTTATGGCTGAACTGGAGAATGCGAGCGTAGATTCCTATCAGGCAGAAGTCTTTTTAAGAGAAGGTGGGCAGGGTTATGATGTGATGGAGTGGACGCAAGAAGATCTATTGCAGGATATCATTGATCAATATGAACGTCATTTGCACTTCTTAAGTCTGGTACGTACACCTGAGTAAACGAAGTCATAAAACAATAAAAAAGGACGCAATATGCGTCCTTTTTTGATTCAGAATCTAATCAGAAATTAGAAACGGAATTTGGCATTTACACCAATCGTTTGTGTATCCAGTGCTTGGCCTTCAGCATTTGCATTTACATAAGATGCGCCAACTGCAACAGCAGGAGTGATGAAGTAGTTTACGTTCGCGCCCCAAGCTTTGTCTGGAGAACCAGCAAAGCTAGATTCCATATAAGATGCGCCAACGCTTAACTGTGGGTTAAGGAAAAGAGTTGTACCTAAGTTGTAGGCAGTATCTTCACCATAAACCAGGCCACTTTCAAAACCAATTGACATGTTAGTACCGTCAATCGCGCCTACATATTTAGTGCGGGCAGTGATTGCGTCTTGGTCTTCATTGATTGTGCCAGATTCAAGAGCAGCTTTAGCAACACCGTTGTTAAACATGTTGAAAGCATCATAAGAAGTTTGGTCAGCAACGCTGGTATAACCCACAGCAACCAAGAAGTTAGGGATTAGTAATGCACCTAGTTCTAATGCATAACGGTCACCATTGCCGTCTACGTCGCCCGCTTTGTTATCCGCGATGGTATGGCTATAAGAAGCGCTTGCATAAGCAGGAACAACGTTAGTCGGGATATACGCTTCACCTTTTACACCGAAAGTATGGTGCACAGTGCGGTCACCAAATTCTTGTCCGTCTTCGCCGTATGTATAAGCAGCAGAAACATTAGATGCTTGGTTTAAAAAAGCAGCTTCAGCTAAAGGACCTTTAGAAGCATCAACATTGTTGAAGTAGTAAGTACCTTGAACTGCACCAGTGAAGTCTTGTTCATTTGCAGTGTTGTCGATGAACTCTGATTGACCTTGAACTTCAAATTGATATGCTTGAGCACCGGTCATGGCTAATAATAAAGCAGTGGCTAAACCGAGTTTTTTCATGATATTTACCGTTTTGTTACAAGATGTGTACAACTTTTGAACATATTGTATTGTAACAATTTATTAAGTCAATCCAATTCGAAATCGCTATTTTTTTAAGCTAAATCATTGTATTAATTTTGTGTAAAATTCAAGTATTAGGCTCCGAACCTATTTTATATAAAAACTCTTGTATAACAAAAATCTAGACTTTAAATATAGAATCGGGACTAAAGATTAAGGAGAAATTATGTTATTATTTCAATCAATTAATACGATTAATTATAATATATATATCTATTAAAACAATTAATAATAGGTGAGCTAATTCATAAATTTGTCAAGAAGTGCAAGGTGTCTGGCGCCTCATGTCTTGATTGGATTGCTTGATTTTAAAGCATCATCAGCTTGGGTCTTAGAGTAGATGTCTGTTTTTTGAGCTAAATGGGCATGTTTTATAATCTTGACTTAAGCAATCGGCTTTACATTTTCAGGGGAATTTTACATAATATGAAAATCAAGTTAGAGTTCACATTTTCATAGTGATTTAGCCTGATTCTCCACAATTTTTTGTTTTATCGCCCAGCTTTCCCCAAGGTTGGGCTTTTTTTTGTCCCGTATTTTTTAATTCAGATCATTCTGTTTCTGAAAAAACCTTCAACTCAAAACAAGATGAGAAAAATAAATATTAGAATAATTTTAAGCACCAAAATAGTGCATATTGAAAAGTAAAAATAGAGGTCTAAAATTCAATAGCTAAAAAAAACCCCGATTTTCATAGAAAATCGGGCTTTTTTCGCCAAAATTTGCGGGTAAACTAAAATATCTGCTGAGGAATAATTTAACTCGCCCTAATGCGGTGCATTATGCACCTATTTGTTGCAGGTGTAAATAGTGCAGAAAGCAAGTTTTTATATTTTTTAGCTGCTTAAATTCCCTTGCTTTTGTAAGACTTTATAGGGAATTGTGGTTATGAAACCCTGCATTAAAGTTTCAAATGAACTAACTTAAGTATCTGAAAATAATAGATGATAAAAATTCATTAAAAACATAAGTGAAGTAAGACTAAAGGCTTTAAGACCATCCTGTTTTATTTGTATAATAATCAATCTATTTAGCTTTGCTTGTCATATTGGGGCGTAATACAACAGCATGAATACCTTACGCTCTGAGTGGATCAGTAAACGTTTGTACTGGTCGATGTCGATTATTATTTTATGTTTACTTTGCATCTGCATTCCCTTAATTGTGAGTAGCAGTCAAAGTTATTTAAAATCCAGACAAACTTATCAACAATTGAATGCCTTACAGCAGGTCGCTGATCTGGCAAATAAAATTTCGCGTGAGCGTGCGCCTGCCAATAAAGCCATGTCTAGTTCAGTACAGGAATTTGCCCAGCATCAGCAAGAGTTAATCAGCTATCGAAAGCAGGTGGATCGGCAGCTCTCCCAGACGGCTGATGTCTTGAGGGAGGTCGGGTTTAACAACCTGAATCAGCAACTTTCACAGCTTGAAAGTAGTTTGAAAAAGGGGCGTGCACAGGTTGATGCCTATACCCGGATGCCGCGTCAGCAACGCAGTGCGCAAGAACTTGATCAGGCAATTCTGGCCATGTTTGCTGCCTGGGAAAGTTGCCGTGAACTTTTGCGTGACGTGGCAGTGGCTTCAGATAGCTCATCGACCCCTCTGAATAACTATATTAGCCAGATTCTATTTTTATCTGATTTACGTGATCAGGCCGGTCGTGTGGCCTCGTCTATCATGGCGCATGTGACTTTTGAAGCTCCGCTTCCCACTGAAAATATTACCCGCTCTTTACAGACCCAACATCAGGTGCGTTATTTGTGGGCCTTGATTGATACCATTCAGCCTGTTCAAGATAAAACAGAGGAGTTCATTCGTTTACATCGACGGGTAGAAACCGAGTTTATTCAGCAAGGCTTACCGATTGTGAGTGAACTGATCAGTGACAGTCTGGAGCAACGTGACTACCGTTTGAGCGGAACAGAGCTGACTGAAGCGATGGTAGATAAATTTGCGACTGTGGTAGACCTGCAAACTTACCTACTGCAATACAGCAGAGATGCCGCTATTCAGGAAATGAACAGCAATATGCAGCGTTTGATCTGGAGTGTACTGGTATCGCTGATTTCATTACTGACCGCGATTTCAACCATGATTTTTGCACGTAAACAGGTATTCCTGCCGCTGATTCAGGCACGCCGCATGTTGTTGAGTTTGTCTAAAAACTCGGGTCGTCAGAAAATTGATATGCGGCTGCGTGAAGTGAATCATTCTGATTCCTTATTCGCTGCCATTCAGAAATTGCAACAGATGTTGCAAGAACGTGATGCGCTGGAATTCCGTTTAAAGAATATTGCTCATTCCGATTCCTTGACCGGATTATCGAACCGTTTCGCGCTGGAAGAATATATCCGTTTTATGGAAAATCAGCCGGGTCAATTGAGTCAAACCTGTTTGATGATTATTGATATTGATCATTTTAAACAGGTGAATGATCAATATGGGCATATTATTGGCGATCAGGTGATTCGGCTGGTGGCCGAGCGTTTACAGGCTAATGTCCGTGCTACAGATTTGCTGGTGCGTTATGGGGGCGATGAATTTCTGGTGCTGATTGAAAATATCCAGATGCAGCAGGCATTGATTGTGGCCGATAACATTCGGGCTGAAGTGGCTGAGCGTCATATTGTGACTGCAGCAGGAGACGAGATTCAGATTTCGGTCAGTATTGGGGTTGCCATTGGTGCCGTGTCTTGGATGGCTTTATTGTCAAATGCAGATGATGCTTTGTTTGCAGCAAAGGCCAAAGGACGTAATGCGGTGGCAGAGGTTTAAATTCTTAGCCCAGTACTTTTTAATTTAAATTTAAGCAAATTTATTACTCTTAGATGCTAATAAAGATGAAACCAGAAGAAAGATTAGAGCAAATATTTAGAGAAAGTGATAATAAAGGTATGGCTATCGCTATTACTGGATCTTGGGGAGTAGGTAAAACTTTCTTTTGGAATAAGTTTAGAAAGAATAATCCAAATAAAAAGAAATATGTGTATGTTTCTTTATTTGGGTTGGAGTCATTAAGTGACTTAAAAACTCATATTTATAGTCATATTGAAAATAATAGCTCTGCCATTGAAATTCCTCGATGGATAAGAGGGCTACCCTCTATTCTAAAAGAGACCAAAATTTCTCAATTTGGTATTAGCTCCTCAGCAAAGATATTTGATAGTTTAATGTTTAATCAAGTTAAAGATGCCATTATCTGCTTTGATGATTTTGAACGTATGTCGAATAAACTTGATATTAAAGATGTAATGGGTTTAGCGAACCAATTGAAATTAGAACGTAACTGCCAAGTAATTTTAATTTTAGATGAGTCAAAAACTGAGAGTGAAAATAAGAAAAAATATGCTGCGTACAAAGAAAAGTTAATTGATGAAGAAGTTAAAATTAATTCTGTAGAACCTTTAATTCGTGCAAATACAAAAGATATAGATAAACCATTAGGTGATTTAATGGTCAAATTTGCAAATGAATTAGAGATTCATAATTTTCGATTTTTCCAAAAAGTTATTAAATTGTTTGGAAAATTCACAGAGCAACTACCAAAAGAGGTTGCATATTCAACAAAAGAAATTATTTTGGTTCGAGTATTACAAGGTTATTTTATTGAAGATTTTGGTAAAAAAAATGATTTAACATGGGAAGATTTTTCTACAGACAATGCTGTTGATTTGATGAAGATTAATGAAGATAGTAAACAAAATAATGACAAGTTGGTAATATTGAAAAAATTACAAAATTTACCTTATTTGTTTATATTTGATCATGATCGATGGCTAGTAGAATTCAGGAAATGGTTTGATCAAAAAGGAGCGCCAGACTTTCAAGAATTGAATGCATTAGCTAATTCAGATTTAATTTCTGAGAAAAATAATTTAATTAGAAAAGATCTTGGTAGATTAATGGATCAATGGCGTAATTTACAAGTTGATCCAAGCTATTGCGAAGAATTATATAAAAAATCAAAAGAGTCTTTAAGGTTTAATGATCTAGAAAGTTTAGATTTTCATTGTTTCTTATTAAAAAAATTTGGGCGGAATGACCTTTCTAAAAAATTGAAAAGAAAAATTCTGAATTGGCTTATTCAAGCATTGCCAAAACATTATGAGCAGATTTGGGATGATGTTACAACATGGGGTTATAAAAAAGAGAATTTACTTCATTGGTATGTGAAACGTTGGAAACGGCAAAACCCATCGGTAGGCTTGCCCTCATTATTTGACATATTAAAAATTTATATTTTAGATAGAGGCGTAAAAAACAAAGCTAAATTAGTATTAAGGTCTGCTTCCCTACAAGATTGGGAGAATTTTATTTTTAGTGAGTCAACATATGATTTAGAGTTAAAATCATTAACGAAAGGCGAGTTAATGACAATTATATTGAAGCAAAATATAGATTCGACTTTAACTCCATTGATAAAGCAAAATATTGAATCAATTTTAATGAAAAAGCTTAGTTTGAGCACTGATCAAGTGAATAAGAAAAATATTGAATATGTAATAGAAAACTTTAAAAAAGAAGGGCTCTTATGAGCCCTTTCTAAATCACTTCAACAACGGCTTCAAGAATTTACCCGTATGTGACGCTTTCACTTTCACGACCTGTTCAGGCGTACCTTCCGCGACAATCATACCGCCACCTGAACCACCTTCAGGGCCTAAATCCACCACCCAGTCGGCAGTTTTAATCACGTCCAGATTATGCTCAATCACCACGATGGTATTACCCTTGTCACGGAGCTGATGCAGGATATCTAGCAGTTTGGCAATATCATGGAAATGCAGGCCCGTGGTCGGTTCATCCAGAATATACAGGGTTTGACCGGTATCACGTTTGGCCAGCTCACGCGCCAGTTTCACCCGCTGCGCTTCACCACCAGAAAGAGTGGTAGCAGACTGACCCAGACGGATATAACCCAGACCCACCTGATGTAATGTTTCCAGACGACGGTGAATCACCGGAATCGCATCAAAGAAATGCATGGCATCTTCAACGGTCATCTGCAAGACATCGGAAATATTCTTGCCCTTATAGTTCACTTCCAGCGTTTCACGGTTATAGCGTTTGCCATGACAGGCATCACATGGCACATACATATCCGGCAGGAAATGCATCGCCACCTTGATCATGCCGTCACCTTCACAGGCTTCACAGCGGCCACCTTTCACGTTAAATGAGAAACGACCGGCGGCATAACCGCGTGCCTTGGCTTCCTGAGTTTGGGAAAACAGTTCACGAATCGGGGTAAATAGACCGGTATAAGTTGCCGGATTTGAACGTGGGGTTCGTCCAATCGGACTCTGGTCAATATCCACAACTTTATCGAGGAACTGCAAACCATCAATCGATTCAAACTTTTCCGAAGTTAAAGTGGTGGCACCATTGAGCTGGGTCGCCGCCAAAGGTAACAAGGTACGGTTAATCAAGGTCGATTTACCCGAACCGGACACTCCGGTAACACAGGTCATAATACCTAAAGGAATGGTCAGATCGACTTTTTTCAGGTTATGCCCGGATGCCCCCATCAGCTTGATCTGTTCTTCAGGCTTAGGTGGTTGAATCCGTTTTTTCGGCACTTCGATTTTTAATTTGCCGGATAAATATTTTCCGGTCAGCGAGTCAGGATTGGCCAGAATTTCATCATAAGTCCCTTCGGCAATCACATGCCCGCCATGTACACCCGCACCCGGACCAATATCAATAATATGGTCAGCGGCACGAATCGCATCTTCATCATGCTCGACTACCAAGACGGTATTGCCCAGATCACGCAGACGGATCAGGGTCTGTAACAGACGGTCGTTATCACGCTGATGCAAACCAATTGACGGCTCATCCAGCACATACATCACGCCCATCAGACCGGCACCGATTTGTGAAGCCAGACGAATTCGCTGTGCTTCACCGCCCGAAAGGGTTTCGGCAGAACGGGACAGACTCAGATAATTCAGGCCAACCGATACCAGAAAATGTAGACGTTCACGGATTTCCTTGAAAATCTTGTCGGCGATTTCACCGCGTGCACCTTCCAGATGAATGCCCTGATAATAACTTTCAGCATCGCCGATCGACATACGGGTAATATCGGCAATGGTTTTGTCCAGAATTTTCACATTACGCGAAATTTCATTCAGACGTGAACCATCACAGGCATCACAGGCGGCATTGGACAGATATTGCGCCAGATCGTCACGGACATAATTACTTTCAGTTTCACGATAACGGCGTTCCAGATGCGGCAAAATTCCTTCAAAAGGAATCACCCGATTATGGCGACGGCCACGTTCATCGATATAGCTCAGATCAATTTTTTCTTTGCCGGTGCCGTACAGAAATTTCTTCTTGGTGTCGGCATCCAGTTCATTCCACGGCGTTTCTAGCGAAAAACCAAAATGCTCGGCAACTTTCTGGATCATGCTGTAATAGTAAGGACGCTGACGGTCCCAGCCACGAATCGCGCCTTGGCTAACGCTGACTTCAGGATTGGGAATCAGCTTGTCGGCACTAAAATGGCTGCGGGTTCCCAAACCATCACAGACCGGACAGGCGCCAAAAGGGTTGTTGAACGAAAATAAACGCGGTTCCAGTTCAGCCACCGCGCGGTCACATTGCGGGCAGGAGTGCTTGGCTGAAAACACGCGATCGTTATGCTCGCCCTTCATCCAGGATAAAATCGCGATATCACCACCAAGACGCAGCGCGGTTTCAAAACTTTCTGCAATACGGTTACCCAGATCATCACGAATCTTAAAGCGGTCGACCACCACTTCAATGGTATGTTTTTTCTTTTTATCCAGCTCAGGTGGCGGATCAATTTCCATAATCTCGCCATCGACGCGGGCGCGGACAAAACCCTGACTTTGCAGCTGTTCAAACAGTGCCGTGTATTCGCCCTTACGTTCACGCACCACTGGTGCTAACAGTAAAAGAGCAGTGCCTTCTTCCAGTACCTTAACAGCATCGACCATTTCAGTGACCGTCTGTGCCACCATCGGCAAGTCATGTTCAGGGCAGAATGGTGTACCGACACGTGCATAGAGCAGACGTAAATAGTCGTAAATTTCAGTAATAGTGCCCACAGTAGAACGAGGGTTATGACTGGTAGATTTCTGTTCGATCGCAATCGCTGGACTTAGGCCCTCAATCGAATCCACTTCCGGTTTTTCCATCTGGGAGAGGAACTGACGGGCATAGGCAGACAGCGATTCCACATAACGGCGCTGACCTTCGGCATATAAGGTATCAAAGGCAAGCGAGGACTTACCTGAACCAGACAGTCCCGTAATCACCACAAACTTGTCGCGTGGTATATCAAGGTTCACATTTTTCAGGTTATGGGTACGTGCGCCTCGAATACGGATGTGGCTTTGGCTCATGCAAGGATCCTAGAATATTCATCAAAAACCCTTATATGATACCGGATGAAAAATGTTCAAGTGCAAATAAAAGTATTTTAAACGTCAAGTTATGTCGGTGATTGGTCAATTCATCACAACATTAACAAACGCAGTAGTCGATTGCCTAAATATTCACAATGATCATGTACAAGGCCAATACCTAATAAGCCATTGCATAATGGCGTTCAAAGATAGACTCGATCTCTTCAAAGCAGCGTTCACGTGACACATCATGATGCAGACGTGCATAAAAATTGACTTCATTTTCCAGAATGTGCAGGAAGTCCTCATAGTCTTTTTGGAAAAAATCCAGGTCGAGCAAATCGTTACGTCGCGCCTGATGACAGCGATACTTTTCAATAAATTTCAGCAGATGTTTCTGGATATGCGTGTTGGTATGGTAAATCAGATAAGTCGCTGCCGAGCTACAATCTGGACAGCCTTGTTCCAAATAGATTTCTTCATTATTGAGCCAGCAACATTGCAGGGTAAAAAATGCCCGAATCGCTTCGGTGCCTAAAGTGTGCATATCATCTGCCTCTTTCCGGGATTGATTTTATTAATTGATAATTATTCTCAATTATTGTTCGGCAATTTGGGGCTTATAGCTAGGTCTAGCGTACCGGCCAGTTCTATCCTTGTTTTTTTCAGACTAAGCCGTTTTTATGATCGGTTTATGACAGTAGAAATTTTTTGATCAGCTATAACCAAAAAGCCCTGTCTTAAACAGGGCTTTTTTTATTCGTCCGTCTTATTCATCCAGACCAGGCCACTGGCGTTGCTCAAAGGCACTGTCCCAGAACAACCATTCCAGACGGGCCGCATGCGTATAAGCTGCATGCATTTTTTCTAGTGTATCGGCATCAACACGCGCCGCAACACGGTCAACGGTCGCAATCACATTCCGCACCGCAGTGTGGAATTCCTCTCCTGAATAGGTATCCACCCAGGCTTGATATGGATTATTCGGCGCAGAGTTGTCGACAATATCTTTACCAACTTCGGCATAAATCCAGAAACAAGGCAGCAACGAGGCCAGCACCACCGGGTAGCTTTCTGACCAGGCGGTCGAAGTCAGATAAGAAGTATAGTGATGACATGCCAGCGTCAACGGTGTCTGCTCAAATTGCTCTTTGCTAATGCCAAAATCTTGCATAAAGCCATCATGCAGGCTACGTTCCACCACAATCGCAATTTTGGCTGCCTCGGCAAACTGGATTACATCGTCCGCTTCAAAAGCTTTGGCGGCACACACGGCCAGTGCACGGCCATAGGCCAGTAAATAATGCGCATCCTGAATCACATAATGACTAAAGGCTTCACGGCTTAAAGTACCTTGTGCCAGTTGCTGATTAAAGGGCAGGGCCAGGGTCTTCTGATAAAGTGTGAGATTACGTTGCCATACCTCTTGTGAAAAACTCATGCTGAAAATCCTTCGCAGTTCAAGTTAAACCATGCGGCACTATAGCAAAGATCGGGCTGTTTAAAAGATCGGCAAATTTTAAAAACAGAAAATAAGATAAAACGGCTCAGGAAGTGCTTTGGTTTATGCGCTAAAAGTTTCATAATTAGCTTAACTTTTCCTATTCGTATTGCTGCTCTTTCGCAGCCATACATTTATTTAATTTATCCAAGGTCGTTGTGTATGTTGAAACATTTTGGTTTCTCGATTGCATTTTCGATCGTGTGTCTTGGTTTGTCTGCGTATTGGGGTTATACCCATGGTCCTGACGCAGGCCTGCAAACCATGCTCACAGCGCTAACCATCACCGCTATTTTAGCGATTATGGAAGTGTCGTTGTCCTTTGATAACGCGGTTGTTAATGCCTCAGTCCTACGGGGTTGGGATCATTTTTGGAAAATGCTGTTCCTGACAGTCGGTATTCTGATTGCAGTTTTCGGGATGCGTTTGATCTTCCCAGTGGTCATTGTTGCAGTGACTGCAGACCTGGGCTTTATGGAAGTGGTACGTCTGGCCCTGAATGATCCGAAAGAATATTCAGCACGTTTAATGGCACATCATCCTGAGATTGCTGCTTTTGGTGGTGCTTTCCTGTTGATGGTATTCCTGAACTTCTTCCTGGATGAAGAAAAGGATACCCACTGGTTCAGACGAGTAGAACGCCGTTTATCCAACCTGGCCAGTGTTCCGGCGATGTCGGTCTTTATTGCACTGGTGGCCTTGTTAATCATGGCAGCCAATGTCGATGAAGCCAAGCGTCTGGTCGTGACCATGGCCGGAATCTGGGGTATTGTGATTTATATCGGGGTGCAGGTGCTGAGTCATATGCTCGGTGGTGAACCTGAAGTGGATGAAAATGGCAATGCAGTTCGTCATGATGAAAATGGCGTACCGACGGGTGTAGTGAAAGCCGGTATTGGTGGTTTCCTCTATCTAGAAGTCCTGGATGCCTCTTTCAGTTTTGATGGCGTGATCGGTGCCTTTGCGATTACCTCAGACGTGGTCATCATCATGCTGGGTCTGGCAATTGGTGCGATCTTTGTCCGTTCAATGACGATTTATCTGGTTGAGCAGGGCACATTGGATGCCTATATCTACCTGGAACATGGTGCGCATTATGCCATCGGTGCACTGGCTTTCATTATGATTGCCAGCGGAACCGGTCTGCATGTACCAGAAGTGGTGACCGGTCTGATCGGTGTGGCTTTTATTGTCTGGGCAGTATTCGCCTCGATTCAGTACAAGAAACGTCAGGCAGCTTTAGACAAATAAAGCACTGTCCCTGAATGAAAGCGTAGCTCCGGCTGCGCTTTTTTTGTTTTTAGATTGGCATCATCTTTATTTCAAATAAAATTCATGTCTTATTAATGAGCTGAATGTCCTATAATCTGGGCTCCAGATTAATTAACCCAATCGCCATAATTTATGATGAATGCTTTAGAACGTCGTTCAACCTTTGCCCTGAGCAGTATTTTTGCACTGCGCATGCTGGGGTTGTTTATGATTATCCCGGTGTTTTCTGTGGCAGGGCAGGCATATCAATATGCGACGCCTGCACTGATCGGTTTGGCGGTCGGGGTCTATGGTCTGACCCAGGCACTGTTACAGATTCCATTCAGCCTGATTGCGGATCGTTACAGCCGTAAGCCACTGGTGGTTTTAGGGCTGCTATTATTTGCGCTGGGCGGTGCGATTGCGGCCATGTCGGACACCATTTATGGCGTGATTATCGGCCGTGCAATCGCTGGCGGTGGTGCGGTATCGGCTGTGGTGATGGCACTGCTGGCAGATGTCACCCGTGAAGAAAACCGTATGAAAGCCATGGCAATGATGGGCATGAGTATCGGCCTGTCCTTTGTGGTGGCCTTTAGTCTGGGGCCTTGGCTAACGGGTCTGGTGGGCATCTCGGGATTATTCTGGGTGACTACGGTGATGGGCCTGGCGGCGATTGCCATGCTGTTGATGGTGCCGAAAGTCACGCGGCATCATCAAAACTTTCAGCAGGGCTATCTGGCACAGTTGAAACAGGTAATCAAAATCGGGGATCTGAATCGTCTGCATGTGTCGGTCTTTACCCTGCATTTATTGCTCACCGCCATGTTTATCTATGTGCCTTCACAGCTGATCGAATTTGCTGATCTGCCACTTTCCAGTCATGGCTGGGTATATTTGCCGCTGTTGGTACTGAGCCTGTTTTTTGCTTTTCCGAGTATTATCCTGGCAGAAAAATACCACAAAATGCGGGCGATTTTTCTGGTGGCCATTATCGGTATTATTCTGGGTTTAATGGTGATGGCATTTGGTTTTGAATCCAAATATGTCTTGCTGATTGGTTTAGGGTTGTTCTTCATTGCCTTTAATGTGATGGAAGCCCTGTTGCCGTCTTGGTTGTCGAAAGCGGCACCGATCCAGTCCAAAGCGACGGCAATGGGCGTAAATGCCAGCAGCCAGTTTTTAGGGGCTTTCTTTGGCGGTATGATTGGCGGACAATTGCTGCTGCTAAACAATACCTCGATGGGCTGGAGTATCCTGACAGGAATCGCGATCATCTGGCTGCTGATGAGTTTTGGCCTGGCTCAGCCACGCTATCTGTCATCGCTGGTACTGCGATTGCCGGAAAGCAGACAAACTGACGAATGGACTTCTCAGCTTTTGGCGATTCGTGGTATTGAAGAGGTCGTGGTGATGTCTGAACAGCAAGTTGCCTATGTAAAAGTCGATAAACAGCAGATTGATGATGCTTCGCGACAACAATTAACGCACTTGTTAGGTAAAGAGGTAGCCATTTAAGCATAACTCTTATAAAGTAAAATACAGAAATATATAGGAAGTAAACGGCAAATGCGTGGTGTAAATAAAGTTATTTTAGTGGGTACTTTGGGTAAAGATCCGGAAACCAAAACTTTTGCAAATGGTGGCTCTCTCACTCAATTCTCGATCGCAACCAGCGATTCGTGGACAGATAAAAGTACCGGTGAACGTAAAGAACAAACGGAATGGCACCGTATCGTGTTGCATAACCGTTTAGGTGAAATTGCGCAGCAATATCTTCGTAAAGGCTCAAAAGTATATATTGAAGGTTCATTACGTACCCGTCAGTGGACTGACCAGAATGGTCAGGAACGCTATACGACAGAAATCCGTGGTGAGCAAATGCAGATGCTAGACTCTAGCCGTCCTCAAAACGATCAGGGCGAGAGCAGCTTTAACCAGCCACGCTTTAATAACAATAATCAGGCGAACAACAACCAAGGCGGTTATGGCAATAACCCGCAATCGGGTTATGGTTCAGCGCCACAGCAAGGCGGTTTTAACAACAATCAGGGCGGCGGTTATGGCAACAATAACCCGAGTGGTTTTGCGCCGAAATCTGCACCTGCTCCAACAGCAGCGCCTGCAGCAGATCTAGATGATGACTTACCATTTTGATTTATCAGAACGGTAAATTATCATTAAAACCCACCTGAATACGGTGGGTTTTTTATATCCTCGAGATTTATATTAAGTTTGAATAAAGCCCGACTTATTAAAAGAATCATAAATCTTAAAACATCAGGTTGCTTTTGATGGGGACAACTCTGCATCGAGAAAATAAATAAGATAATAAATACCGATAGAAATTTATGATCTAAAAAAGCGATCATTTTTATAAAAACTTGCGGTTTTACCTATTTTAAAATTTTTCGTATTCTAGCTTCACAAGATAAGCAATCCCAGAAATAAGCCAGAGGAAATATCTCATGAGTTTAATCAATACTGAAATCAAACCATTCAATGCAACTGCTTACCACAATGGTCAGTTCATCGAAGTTTCTGAGCAAGACCTGAAAGGTAAATGGTCAGTGGTGTTTTTCTATCCTGCAGATTTTACCTTTGTTTGTCCAACTGAATTAGGCGATCTTGCTGATCAGTATGCTGAATTCCAGAAAATGGGTGTAGAAATTTATGGCGTGTCTACCGATACTCATTTCACCCATAAAGCTTGGCATGATACCTCTGACGTGATTGGTAAAATCCAGTATCCATTGATTGGTGATCCAACCTGGACTTTGTCTAAAAACTTCGAAGTATTGATTGAAGCCGAAGGTCTGGCAGATCGTGGTACTTTCGTGATTGATCCAGAAGGTAAAATCCAGATCATTGAAATCAACGCGGGTGGTATCGGCCGTGATGCACAAGAGCTTCTGCGTAAAGTGAAAGCTGCACAATATGTACATGCGCACCCAGGTGAAGTTTGTCCGGCAAAATGGAAAGAAGGTGAAGCAACACTTGCTCCATCAATCGACCTGGTGGGTAAAATCTAATTCAAACCTAGTTCTTTGAAGCAAAAAATCCAGCACAAGTTGCTGGATTTTTTATTTTTTTAGTTTAGAGATTTATGAATTCTAGACAAAAACATCATGCCATTTGATTTCTATTTGAGAACAAAATGAGAATTGAGGAATTGCACTCTATACTTTTTAAGCGGCTTATGCGAGGCAATCAAGTAAGCGCAATACCCTGCTGCATGATTGACTAGGCCTGAAAACAAAGAAGCCTCTGCTTTCGCAGAGGCTTTTATTTTATAAGGCGCTGTAGTTTCTTGTCGTTTTAAACAATTTTCGCATAAACGCATCTGAATGGAACCGGATGAATTTATGGTTTTCTTATGCTGCGAATCATAGGTATTTAAAAAGTATTTGTCAACCAAGGATTATAAAAATGGTTAATTAAATTATTTGTTTTTAAAGCGAATTTTCAAGTTTTTAGATAAAAATATGAATAAAATCTTAGATTTGATGGAATTTTAACTAAGGCAGAAAAATGAATAAAAAGCAGGTGAAATTGAACAAAAAGGCCTTTACGAAAAACATATATTCTGGAAGATTTTAATAACCTGTTTGATTGGCGCATGGTACATAATTTCTGTAGTTTTTCAATGACGGATGATCAGTTTGGATATCGCAGTAATTGGTAGTGGCATGGCCGGACTGGCTACAGCCAGAATTCTCCAGGACGCAGGGGATCACATCACGATTTTTGAAGCACTTCCAGGTCGCGGCATGGACAGTCATAGCCTTGAATTTGAAGGGGGCCTGATTGACGCACCTTTACGTGTGATGAACCCCTATCTGTGGAAAAACACCCTGAGTCTAGCCACACATCTGGGCATTAAAACTTATCCGGTGCGGACCTATATGGCCTGCAGCTGGTTATTTGAAGATAAAACTGAAACCTGGCTGACCACATCGCGTAGCCGAATTGGCAATATCCCGATCATCAATAACCGGAAAGGCCTGCAACAATATGGCTGGCGTCTGGTCAAAGGCCTGTTGCAGTTAAAAGTTGCATTGACCAAATTCTTTAAATCGAAAAATCAGGACATCAGCCTGGCAGAATTTATCAATCGTAACGAGATTGAAGAAGTGTTCTGGCACGGTGCGGTGATGCCGGTGCTATATACCATCTGTACCTGCAATCCGAAAACCATTGGTGAATGGCCAGCTAAACCGTTGTTAATTTTTCTGCGTCAATTAACCGATGGCGATGCTTTACTGCGTCTGCAAGGCGGTACACCGGCACTGGTCGACAAGCTGATTGAAGGCATTCAGATTGAAGACGGTTCAGCAATTACACTGGTACAAGAGCAGGGCGATCAGGTCAAAGTGGAAAATGCGGCCGGTTATTCAAAACTGTTTGACCGGGTGATTGTCGCAACACCGACCACCAAAATTGAGCAATTCCTGGATCCGGTACAGTTTGCCAGTGAAATTGAATTATTGAAGAAATTCAAATTCGAACAAGGCGAACTGGTGATTCATACCGATGCCAGCGTAATGCCGCCAAAACGTAAAGACTGGGCCGTACTCAGCTATATGATGGACCGTAAATTTACCCGTCAGCAATTTACCGTGTGGCTTAACTCGATTGAACCTTCTTTGGTCGGCAAGTCGGCCGTGTTTCAGACCTGGCGTCCGGTAACCGACATTGATCCGAAGAAAGTGATCAAATCGGTCATGCTGACGCGTGCAGTGGTCGATGCCAATACCGTGGCACTGAATAAGGAATTGCAGCAACGTCATCTGGATGCCAACCGTAAGGTCTTCTTCTGTGGCTCATGGTCATGTGACGGTTTGCCAATTCTGGAATCGGCAGTGACTTCAGCGATGAAAATTGCAGAAATCTTTGGTGCGCCTTTACCATTTCAGGGTTTAAAACCTGTGGTCGAGGTTGCTCCGCAACTGGGTTATTAATCCATGCAATGGCTTCAGGCACTGCGTCAGCGTCTTCCCCAGCACAAGTAT
Source organism: Acinetobacter sp. RG5 (assembly GCF_031844265.1). Lineage (GTDB taxonomy): Bacteria > Pseudomonadota > Gammaproteobacteria > Pseudomonadales > Moraxellaceae > Acinetobacter. The sequence continues at coordinate 136,818 of NZ_JAUZUV010000005.1, forward strand.
GCAATCGATGCCGCTATGTTGGGCGATCATGCACAATTGCCCTGGAGCAATTTAGGGTATTGGCAAGCAGGTCAGCAGGATTATGCGGCTGCCTGTCGAATGCTCGCCGATCACCTTGCGCAATCTGTAAATTTAAATTCAAAAGATAAACTGCTGGATTTAGGCTGTGGTCAGGGCGCCAGCTTGCTGTACTGGCAACAACACTATCAGGTGCAATATCTGGCTGGTGTCGAGCTACAGGCTGCTTGTGTAGCTAATATTCAGCAACATCTACCAGAACTGAATGCTATTTATCAGGCATCATTTTTGCGTTTAAAAGAATTGCCATTTTCCCAGCGTTTTGATGTGGTGCTGTGTCTGGATGCAGCTTATCACAGTCCTGTTCCTGTATTTTTGGAGCAGGTCCATAGTGTTTTAAATTCAAATGCGCGGATTGGTTTTCATCATCTGGTTTTGTCCGAGCGTTGGGAAAATTTAAATGCATTACCACGGCGTAAATATCAGTTTTTATTGAAATCTGCCGATGTGAATTTAAAAGATTTAATGACAGTGGGTGCATTATATGCCTGTCTGGATCGTTTTGAATTTAAAAATATCCAGATTCAGGATCTGTCCGAGCCGGTATTTTCAGGCTTTGCGGATTATGTGCAAAAAACTTTGAATTCAAAAGCATCAGATGATCAGGCTCAAGGTTCAAAACTGGATCATTTTAAAATTCAGATGACAGCGAAACTATGCCGAAAATTATATCAGGAAGGGATTGTGAGATATGTGCAAGTGACGGCACAATCGAAGCACTAGAAAGTGCAAGAAGACTCAGCTGAAAATACCAAAACCCAGAAACATCAAAGCCTCACTAAAAAGCGAGGCTAAGATATGGTGCCGGCACACGGATTCGAACTGTGGACCTACTGATTACAAGTCAGTTGCTCTACCAACTGAGCTATGCCGGCATGGTGGAGTGCATTTTACAGATTTTTTTTGGTCACGCAAGCCAAAAAATAACCGTTCAATCAGTTTCGGCAGGATTTGTTTATTTTGACCGGATGGATGAAAAGTTCTGTTTTTGACTATGTGCAAAGAAATGGCCCATATATGCAGATATGGGCGAGGGTGAAAGCATAGGATTTGCTATGAATATGAGTCGGTTGAAAGGTTTATCTGTTTTTCAGGATGCGATCTAATTCTTGTGCACATTCCTCTAAAGTAAAGGCCATATCAAACTGCATTTGAGGTTTGAGTTCTTGAGCGAGGCTTCTCCACTGTTCGATGAGTCTTAAGGCTTTTTGAATTTTATGTTTATTGATGTCCTTGGCAATGGTTGGGGTATAACCGCCACGTTTTGCATTTTTAATCTGTTTGGCATAGTTTGCGCTGTTATTCATGTTCGCTCTCCGAATAGCAGTGTATCTATTTTTTAACTTCAAATTTGAATGGCTCGCTTCACTTGGTTATTTCTTTCTATCCTTTGGTTTTTATTCTCCTTTTAGTTGATTTATAAGCAACATAACATAGCTTTGATGACAATAAAATTAAGCTATTTTTGTGCCAGTTTTTTTTTGAACACATAAATAAAAACCTGAAATAAATGGCGTACAGAAACTGCACAATTTATCAGTTTTTTGGCTGATGAAAAATGAAGATTTTTAAAAAATAGAATTAAGCGCAAGCATTGAATTAAAACAGGTTTTTATAAGCGATGAGGTGTGTAAATTCAATGATTTGCATAAGACGATGGATAACAATATTTTAAGATCTAAGCAGATGATTTTTTTTACTGATGGGATGATGGATAAAATTAAATATAAAAAAACCCGAATCATGTGATTCGGGTTTTTAAATTCTGGCGGTGAGAGAGGGATTCGAACCCTCGAAACGCTATAAACGTTTACACACTTTCCAGGCGTGCTCCTTCAGCCACTCGGACACCTCACCATAGGCCGAGGATAATAGCGAAAAAAACCAGCTGTGCCAAGCTGAAACAATTGATTTGCGGAAAAACTTTTAATGCGGTGCTATGATTCGCAAAAATGCTTGTTAAAAACGAAGACAATATATGCAAAGCACTGCACAAAAGGCAGCTCTCCCGGTGATTACACTGGCTGCGCTTGGGGTCGTTTTCGGAGATATTGGTACCAGTCCGCTCTATGCACTGCGCCAATGTTTCCTCACCGCACATCTTGCCATTAGCGAAGCTTCTGTACTCGGCATCCTGTCCCTGATTTTCTGGTGCATGATGCTTACCATCAGCTTTAAATATGTCATGGTAATCATGCGTGCTGATAACAACGGCGAAGGCGGGATCATGTCACTGTTGGCATTAAACCTGCGTACCACACGAATCTCTGATCAAAAGAAAATATTCCTGATTGCTTTGGGTTTTGTCGGCGCATCGCTATTTTTCGGTGACGGGATTATTACCCCGGCAATCTCCGTGCTCTCAGCCATTGAAGGCCTGAGTATTGCCACACCCATTTTCAATCAGTGGCTGGTGCCTTTATCCATCGGGATTTTGGCCGGGCTGTTTATGGTTCAGCGACACGGCACAGCCACGATGGGCAAGTTTTTTGGACCTTTAACCATGCTCTGGTTTTTGTCGATTGGCGGTTTTGGTTTGTGGAGCATCATCCAGACCCCGTTTGTACTCTGGATGGTGAATCCCTACTGGGCCTATCATTTTGTGGTCGATCAGCCCTATGTGGCTTTTCTGACCATGGGGGCGGTGATTCTGACCATGACTGGGGGTGAAGCGATTTATGCCGATATGGGGCATTTTGGCCGTCTGCCGATTCGTCTGGCCTGGTTCATTATTGTCTTGCCATGTTTATTGCTGAATTATGCCGGGCAAGGCGCCTTGTTACTGCGTAGTCCTGAAGCACTGGCGAATCCTTTTTATATGCTGCTGCCCGACTGGGCCTTATTTCCGATGATTGGACTGGCGACTGCAGCGGCGGTGATTGCCTCACAGGCGGTCATTACTGGGGTATTTTCTATGGTCAATCAAGCCATTCAATTGCGTTATTTGCCGCGCCTGTCAGTCAAGCATACCTCTGCATTGGAGCGTGGCCAGATTTATCTGCCTTTCATTAACTGGATGTTGTTTATCTCGGTGCTGATCCTGATTTTACTGTTTGAAAATAGTGCCAATCTGGCCAGTGCTTATGGCGTTGCGGTGACCATGACCATGCTCTGCGGCACCATTTTGATCTCGATTCTGGCCTATGGCTTCTGGCGTTGGCCGGTCTGGAAAGTAGCGTTATTTGCTGTACCATTCCTGGCACTGGATTTAGTCTTTGTGGCCTCAACGTCCTTGAAAATCGCTTCGGGTGGCTGGGTGCCAATTCTGATTGGTGCGGTACTGTTTACGATTCTCATGACCTGGAAAGACGGGCGTGCGTTGGTACTGAACCGGCTGGAACAGGATGCCTTGCCGATTGATCTGTTTATTAAAAGTATTTCGATGGGGGAAGGCACCAAGTTTGTGCCAGGCGATGCCATTTTCCTGACCGGTACACCAAATATTGTTCCGCATGCCATGTTGCATAATATTAAGCACAATAAGGTCTTGCATGAACGCAATATCATGTTGACGGTGATTACCCGGGATATTCCTTTTGTTGACAGGCAGGACCGGATTGAACTGGAAAAACTGAGTGAGCATTTTTACCGGGTGTTTATCTATTATGGTTTTAAGGATCAGCCGAATATTCCGGAAGCTTTACAACAGGCCTATGAGCAATGGGATTTTGAATATGACCTGATGCAGATCAGTTTCTTTATTTCACGTGAACGGATTATGCATACTGTGGGTGAGGGCATGGCACCATGGCGGGAAAAGCTGTTTATTTCTATGCAGCGCAATACCAGTCCGGTCAGTGATTTCTATCAGATTCCACCCAACCGTGTGGTTGAGCTGGGTACCCAGATTCAGATGTAAATAAAAAGCATAAAAAAACCAGAGGCACACTCTGGTTTTTTTATGAGAGAAACAATAAATAAATGAGCTTCAGATTATTGCTCAAGTTCTACCGCAGCAGGCACTTCAGGTGCAGCATTCAAAGGTTCTTCCATCAGCACTGGCTCTGCATCAGATTGAGCCGCAATTTCACTTTGTTCATTGCTCACATCTGCTTCAGTCACAGCCGCTTGTTGCTGTGCTTCAGGCATCGGTTGTTCTGAAGCAATAGCTGCTTGCTGTTGCTCTTCAGACATTGCTGGTACAGCTGCTTGTTGTTCTTCCAGTGCTTGTTGTGGTTGAGGCGTCGTCATAGACGTGCTGGCTTCTACTTCTGATTCAGTGGCTGGTTCAACCAGATTGGCCGGCACCTCTGCTTCATTCATACCTGGTTCTGTGACAGGTGGTTGAGGAGAAACAGTACCTGAATTTGGTGCCTGAGTCATTGCTGGATCATTGGGCATTGGTGCCTGTGTGTTTGGCATGGCTGGTTGCGGTGCTGCTGCACGCGGATCGACCAGACGGATCTGACCAGAATTCACCAAGCTTTCTAAAGAGGCTTCCTGACCATTCACCTTGGTACTAATTTTAGCTTTAGACAAGCTTTCAAGTGTTTCACCTGGTTGAACTGGTGGCTCGGCAAATGCCGCTACGCTCATCACACTTGTGAATAATCCTAAACCTAATGCTTTAGAGAGTTTGGAATTCATGATTGACACCATTGCTAATAATTTTACGAATTGAGATAGGCCGTTAGCTTTACACACTCAATCTACTGGGCCAAACAAAGCTACGCAAACACCGAGAAACCTCATTTAAAAAGAAATAAAATTAGACAGTTTGTTACAACTAGCCGGGGTTTTGGATACTTATTGTTTATTTAGTAAACGAATGGTAGGGCCAAGATATACTTCACTTATACAGCTTGTTAAGCTCGGTCAAAATCTGTATTGATCTAAAAAGTACGTGTAAGAATGGCCAAGAAGCAGCGTAAATCCAAGAACTCTTTTTCTCAGTTTTTAAATGATAATAGTATTAAAGTCATTCTGGGCGTGGTGGCTTCGAGCAGCTTCGCCATCGCTTTTGGTCAGGAAAAAATCAGTCAGTGGGTGTCACTATCCTCTTCCAGTGATTCTGCCTGTCTGAACCAGTTTTATCGGGATGTGCCGCCATATTTGATAAAAGACAGCCTGAAAAAAGACAGCTATTCACTGTGTTTTAATGGCTTTAATGTCGGTTATTCCGGGGTATCTAAAACGCCACTTTGGGTCGCAGAAGCCTTAACGCCAGCACGCTTAAGCCAGAAAATTCCCCGTGAAGATAATTTTCATGAAGAAGATCGGGTCAGTGCGAAGCATCGTGCCACATTGGCGGATTATCGCGGTTCAGGTTATGACCGCGGTCATATGGCGCCGAATGCGGATATGCCTAACAAGGCTGCGCAGTCTGACAGTTTTTCAATGGCCAATATGGTGCCGCAAGCGCCCAAGAATAATCAGCAAGTCTGGCGTGAGCTGGAAGAAGCCACTCGTGCCATTGTGACCAAGCAGAAACAGGATGTTTATGTGGTAACCGGGCCGGTCTTTGCCGGGAAGAAGCTGAAAACCATTGGCAATGGCGTGATTGTGCCAACCGCGGTCTATAAGGCGGTTTATATGCCGAAAACCGGTGCTATTGGTGCTTACTATGCACCGAATGACAATTCACTGAAAGTGCGTATTGTCAGTGTCTGCTATCTGGAAGAACAGCTTGGAATTAACCTGTTCCCGCAGCTTACCGAAGAACAGAAACGCAATACCTATAAGCTGCCACTGACTGGAAATGCCGTAAAAGCCAACCAGAAAATTGAATACTCTAATTGGGATGCAGAAAGTCAGTGTGCCAAAGAGGTTTCTGAAGAAAACCTGCAGGCATTACAACGCGAGTTTAAGTCTTCCGGTTCAAGCAGTTCGGCCTCCTCTGCGACTGGCGGTGCGATAGACAATGCAACGCAAGATGCCATTGTGAAACAGCTGATTGATGCCTTGTTGCAATATATTTTGCACCTGTTGAAATAAGCTTGCTGAAAAAACCGGGATTCGGGTAGCATCGACATCAGACGTTCATTGAAAATAACAAAGACAGGTAGAAGAGGATATGTTTAAAGCATTTGAAAATGGCAGCGAATCCCATGCCATTCATGATCTGACTTTGGAAAATGATCTGGACTGCGTCAGCCTGTATGGCAACTTGCAAATCACCAAGGATCAGCAGGGACTGAAAGTGGCCAAAGCCTTGCAGGCTTTTCTGAATGATGTGGTACAACAACTGGAAAACACGCAGGACTTGCCAGAAAAAATTCAGCGTGATGATCTGGATGAAATTGAAAATCCATTTTTATAAGCATTTTTAAGCGCGATGATCTGCATGCTCCATGTGAAACATGCAGAAAAATGGTATTTGGAAATCCTGGCTTTTTAGAGGGTTTTTATTAAAAAGCCTAATTTTCTGCTCCCACAATATCTCCAAACACCAGCCAGAACGTGCCGAGCAATTCGGGAAGATATCTACCCATATTTTAATTCCTTATTTTTCTATCTATCATCAGGTGATAGGGGACAGGGATTAAAATCGTCAACCCTGCTTGAAGCCCGTATATCAAACGAACATGCTGGTAGTTTAAGCAGCTGGCATATTCTGTTGGCGCCACTGCTGCGGTGTCAGCTGGGTCCATTGCTTAAAGGCACGCTGAAACGCACTTTGTTCAGAATAACCCAGTAACATGGCAGTCTCCTGCAAACTCAAGTGCGGATCTTTCAGATATTGCATAGCCAGCATGCAGCGAATCTCCTGCATACATTGCTGATAAGTTTTGCCCTGTTTTTGTAAATGGCGTTGTAACTGACGCACGGAAAAATTCATCTGCTCGGCAATATGTTTGATCTGGAACAGGTTTTTTTGCAGGCCAATTAGAATCGCCTGTTGCAGCTGCTGATCTACCAGAGTGGAGTACGGGAATTTTTCTAATAATGCTTTGGCCTGTTGCATCAGCAGTTTTTGCAAGGTCTGGTCGCCCTGTTTCAGTGGTCTGGACAGTTCACTGACATGCATCAATACCTGATTTCTCGCTTGAGAAAAGCGGACTTTACATCCGAAATACTGCTCATAGAGTGCAATATTTTTAGGCATTACATGCTGGAAATGAACTTCATATAACTGAACCCCGTGCGGGTTCTGAACATTGGCTTTTACGAATTCCGTCATTAGCGCAATCGCGATTTCATCGGTCAGTTGGGTATTCAGATGAAAGGGAACTTCAACCCAGCCAATCGACAGATAATCGCCTTGCCATTGCAGCTGAAGTGGGCCGCCATCATAAATCAGACGATGATAATCATGATAGCGCATAAAGGCTTCACCCAAGGTCTCACTTGAGAGTGCCAGATAGCCAATAATACCGAGGTGTTTAGCTTCAACCAGTTGGGCGATTTCCAGTCCTAACGCCGGTCGTTGCAGCTGTTGATCAAGCGTCGTTAACAAATCACGCCACAGGGCGAAATCAAAGCGTTCCAGATTTTGAATGGCCAATAATTTCTCAGGGACTTCAAGCTGTTTCAACTGATAATAGTCCAAAAGTAAATGTCCTAAACCACCGTATACTGAACCTACGTAGTTTTTTAGAACCAGCATTTTTAATTCTTTTATTTTGTCGTATTTTGTCAATCATATTGAATATTTTGGTCAATATCTAGTCTTTTATTTAGCCTATATTAAAAATAGACCAAGAGGTAAAAGATTATGTGGAAAGGTTTTCTGGCAGGACTTGTCGTCGCAAATGGATTTGAATGGTTTGCACATAAATATGTATTGCATGGTGTTCACCAGCCGGGACAGAGCCGTTATAGTCCGGTACCCGAGAGTATGCGCTCACATTGGGAGCATCACCGGATTGTGCGAAAAACGGAATTTTCCGATTTCGGCTATGTAGAAGGATTGGACAACTGGCGTACCCGCAATGAAATTGCCTCACTGGCAGTCGTTGCGACCGTCTTTGGACTCAGTTTTTATCCCTTCTCCAAAGGCATGTCACTGGCCGCCCTGTATAGTGCAGGCAACTATTATTATTTACATCGCCGGGCTCATCTGGAACCAGAATGGGCCAAAAAGAAATTACCCTGGCATTATGATCATCATATGAATAGTAATCAGGATGCCAACTGGTGCGTCACCAAGCCCTGGTTTGATTATCTGCTCGGTACCCGTGTGATTTCCTCGGCAGATTTGCAGGAACAGAATCCTTTAGGTTTGAGCTTGCCTGCACCGATCTCGAAAAAATTGAACCGCTGGGCAGAACAATATTTTCTAGTTAAATCGGCCGATGCTTACTCTAAGATGACGAAAAATACTGCAAAAAATACGGTAATGAAGCAGTTAAATACGCAGGTTATGGAGTAAAACAGGGCTTTGTCGTGATTTGTCAATAAAATACGATTGTATTGTCAATATTGTCCTGTGGATTTCACTTATAGTTGCTCACGTCGGTGAGCAAAGCCTCATACTGATAATGTTTCTGGGTGTAATGAGTTATTTTGAATACCAAGTGCTGTAGTCTTATCTTGGTTTTATAGGGAGTCGAAAGACTCCTTTTTTTTGTCCCGTATTTGCTGTGTTGTTTTATTTAAGGCATAAAAAAAGAGTGTTTATAAAAACACTCTTTAATTAAATCATCATCTAAAACGGCTTAAAGGCGCATTTCAATGCCTTGGGCTGCCATATAGGTTTTGGCTTCCGGAATGGTGTGCTGGCCAAAATGGAAAATTGAAGCTGCCAGTACCGCATCGGCACCCCCATGAATAATGCCGTCCGCCAAATGCTGTAAATTACCCACACCGCCAGAAGCAATGGTCGGTACCGTGACGCGGTCATTGATGGCGCGCATCAGGGCAATGTCGTAACCGGCTTTGGTGCCATCGGCATCCATCGAAGTAATCAGTAATTCACCTGCGCCGAAGTCAGCCATTTTCACGGCCCATTCAATCGCATCGATCCCGGTTTCCTTACGGCCACCGTGGGTGAAAATTTCCCATTTATGGTCACCGGTTTTTTTGGCATCGATCGCCACCACGATACATTGTGCGCCAAAGCGTTGAGACGCTTCCTGCACAAACTCAGGATTATAAATCGCAGCCGAGTTAATGCTGACTTTATCTGCGCCGGCATTGAGCAATAAACGGATATCTTCGACTTTACGGACACCACCACCTACAGTTAACGGTACGAATACAGATTCGGCCATACGCTCTACAGTACGATAAGTCGTGTCGCGTCCATGATGTGTAGCGGTAATATCAAGGAAAGTAATTTCATCGGCACCTTGTTCATTATAACGGCGCGCCACTTCGACCGGGTCACCCGCATCACGAATATCAAGGAACTGGACACCCTTGACCACGCGGCCGTTATCCACGTCCAGACAAGGAATAATACGTTTAGCTAGCATAAATTTTTCCAATTATTACAGCCGATTATGAAACTCACCCACGCAAGCGCTACACCTTGGCAGATGGAAACGGTATTCTAGCAAAATTATGTAAGTTTTTTCGCAGGTTTTCTATGTCGGTTTATACCACTTTGACTTTAAAGGAAGTTCAGGATTTTGCAGCGCCTTATGGTTTAAAGGCGATTGATCTGATTCCCATTCAAGGCGGTATTCAAAATACCAACTATTTTTTAGTCTGCGAAGATCAGCAATATGTGCTGACAGTATTTGAGGATATGGATGAGCAGGCGGCAGGTGAACTGGTTCCTGTGCTGGAACATCTGGGGCAGGCCGGATTAGCCGTTCCGGTGCCGTTATCGCATTCAGGTAAAGCCATTCATAGCATTAAAGATAAACCGGCACAGATTGCGCCGCGCCTGATGGGTGAACATCCGATGCCATCGACCGTTGCGCAAGTTGAAGCGATTGCCGCGGCACAGGCGAAAATGCATGTGGCATTGAAAGATTTCAAACTCGAACGTAATTTTGTCCGTGATCATGCCTATTGGCTGGCCGTGTCTCAAGAAATCAAACCGAGTTTAAGTCCGGCCGATAAAGTTTTACTTGGTAAATTACTAGGCTTATATGACGCGTTGACGGCGGTATATCCGGATCGTCCACGCGGTTTTATTCATTCGGATCTATTCCGCGACAATACCTTGTTTGAAGGCGATCAGTTGAATGGCATTCTGGATTTCTATGAGCTGAATAAAGATGAATGGTTGTTTGATATCGCCATTACGTTAAATGACTTCTGTACCGAATATCCTGACGTAATCTTAAACGAAGAAAAAGCGATTGCCTTTTTAAAAGCCTATGAAACGATTCGTTCTTTAACCAGTGATGAACGCGCCTGTCTGGAATTGTATCTGGCCATGGCGGCAGGACGGTTCTGGATGATGCGCCTGCAGGTGGCTCAGCGTAATGCAGCATTAGGCCGGACGGGCGAAGATATTTTGCAAAAAAATCCGGATGAAATGCGTAATATGCTGATTGAACGCTTAAAATTCGTCACCGCTTAAACAATCAAATCAACAGGGATAGGGAATATGCGCGATCAGGGACGCTTAGTGGAATGGTTTGATGACCAAGGCTATGGTTTTATCCAGCCCAGTGATCCGGCCAAAGATCGCGTATTTCTGCATATCAAGGACTTTGCCAAGCCTGGGCCACGTCCAATCGTGGGCTGTGCGCTGGATTATCTGGTCATTCTGGATGAACGCGGCCGTTATCGTGCGCAGCAGGTGATGTACCTGAAAGCAGTACAAGCCAAAAGTCTGCAAGCAAAATTCAAACCCTCCAAGCCACAGCAGACACAGAAATTACAGCCGATGCAGATTGCCTGTGTGGCCTATATTCTTTTACTGGTGGCTTTGACCTTGGGTGGTTTACTGAGTGGACTGGTGTTGTTGCTGGTCAGCCTGATGAATGCGCTCAGCTACTGGCTTTATGCCCAAGACAAAGAAGCGGCACAGCTGGGTAATCGCCGTATTCCGGAAAACACTCTGCATGTGGTGGCTTTCTTAGGCGGCTGGCCGGCAGCCTGGCTGGCACAGCAGAAATTACGGCATAAAACACAAAAACAACCTTTCCGGCAGATATATTTTTGTACCATAGCCTTTAACATCATTTTGATTATATGGCTGATTTCCCCGTTGAATAGTTTAAATATCTAGGGGAAGTACCAGGAGGGGACGTGAACTATTCCATTGATAAAGACTCAAACCGTACACTGACTTTTGCACTGTACATTTTATATATTGTGGCCATTTTTAGTGCTGGCCTGCTGGCTCTCGTGGCGCTAATCATTAACTATGTGAAACGGCGCGATGTGCGCGGTTCCATCTTTGAAAGCCATTTTACCTGGCAGATCCGCAGTTTCTGGTGGTATCTGTTCTGGAATATCGTCGCCTTTATTCCATTTTTCTTTTTGTTCTTTACCGGCGAAGATCCTAACCTGTTTGCAGGGGTCGCATTTGGCGCATCGGCGTTCTGTTTAGTGGTGGTGGTTTTGGCCTGGATCTGGATTGTGTATCGGGCGATTCGCGGCATCATGCGCTTAAATGACAATAGACCGATGTATAGCAAATAATTTTAGCCGTATTTCCTTAGAGAAAAAAATCCCCCTTTTTTAAGGGGGAGTTAGCGGAATTAAGAAAGATCTTGCTTTAATTCTTCTGTGGGTTCTTTTCTTAAAAACTTTGGTTTCCATTCACTGGCAATCACGCCAAGCACCACCATCAATCCACCGACTAGCGCGAGTGCAGGTAGCCGTTCTCCGGCCAGACGGCCAAACAGGGCTGCCCATACCGGTTCGCCGGCATAGATAATTGCTGCCTGTGATGGATCGACCATGCGCTGCGCCCAGTTCATCACCAGTTGGATCAAGGCACTGGCAATGCCTAAACCGACTAAAATTCCTGCCAGATGCCAGTGAAATCCAGGTAACTGAGATTCACCTAAAACAGGTGCGATCATGAAGCAGAACAGGGATGCAAAAATCAGTTGCAGCACCGTGACCCGGCGGACATTCACCTGCTCGGCAAAATGGCTGATAAAAATAATCTCCAGTGCAATCGCAATCGAACCGAGCAAAGTCAGGGTTTGCCCGAAACTGAGCTGAATCGCAGCAAAAACCATTTCCTGTCAAAAACACCAGACCGATAAAGGCAAACAGCGCTCCGATCCAGGTCATGACATGCGGTTTTTTACGGAACATGAGCCAGAGCAGGATCGGAACCAGCGGAACATACAAGGCCGTTAAAAAAGCCGACTCACTGCTGCTGATGGTCTGCAAACCCACAGTTTGGGTGCCGTAGCCAATGGCGATCATGATGCCAATCACCGCGCCAGCGAACACTTCTTTCAGGTTCATGCCTTTTAGCGACTTCAGTGAAATTAGGGTGACAGCAAGCGCTGCCGCAGCAAAGCGCAGGCCGACAAACATAATCGGACTGCTAAAGTTCAGCCCGTATTGCACAGTAATAAAACTGCCGCCCCAGATAATGGTGATCAGGATCAGGGCGAGTTGCGGTGCTTTTACCATCCAGCCGGAGTGATTTTTGGAAATAAGTGTAGACATGCCAGGAGATCAGAAAATTAAAAAAATAAAAAAGAGGTCCGAAGACCTCTTTTACAGCAGACTTAATTATAGCGCCTGTTGCTCATCTAGCAATAACTGTGCTTCACGCAAGCTTAATGTACCTTCGTAAATCGCACGGCCGGTAATTGCACCTAAAATACCCGGTTGATCTTTCAGGTTACGTACATCATCCAGATTGGTCACGCCGCCTGAAGCAATCACAGGCAAACCTGAGTATTGTGCCAGATTCACGGTTTGCTCAATATTCACACCCTGCATCATGCCATCACGCGCGATATCCGTATAGACAATGCTCGACACGCCCGCATCGGCAAAACGTTTCGCCAGGTCAGTAGCCTTGACATCAGTCACATTGGCCCAGCCATCTGTTGCCACCATACCATTCATGGCATCAATACCCACAATAATGTGGCCAGCAAATTTTTGACATGCTTCTTCAACAAATTCAGGATCCTGAACTGCTTTGGTGCCAATAATCACAAAAGAAACACCGGCTTGCAGATAATGCTCGATGGTTTCCAGAGAACGGATACCACCACCAATCTGGATCGGCAAATCAGGTTGAGATCGGACAATGGCTTCAACCACTGGCTTATGGATTGGTGTACCTGCGAAAGCACCGTTTAAATCTACTAAATGTAAGCGGCGAGCGCCTTCATTTACCCAATGCTGTGCTGTTGCGACCGGATCGTCTGAAAATACGGTATCGTCTTCCATACGACCTTGCTTTAAACGGACACATTTGCCATCTTTCAGGTCAATTGCAGGGATGATCAGCATGCTTTCGCTCCTTGCTTAATCTTTAGAATGAATTTGAGTGTATTCATCTTAGCAAATAAAGTCGAAATTTCTAACTCTTAAACGGTATGAATAAAGAAAACCTGTCCATAGATAGGTAGCAGTGAGGTCATTTATTTTAATGGTTTTAATGATCCGTCTCTTGAATGGAGATCAGATTTTCCACAACGGGTCGTGTACTGAGCTGGTCGATAATCGAAGCGGTAAGATCTGCTAAAGTCACAGCTCTCTCAACGAACGCGCTCAACACAGCTTTCATACGTACATCAAGTTGCTGTGACCAGCATCCTAATGAAGCACTTAAGCCGTCGATGAAGGACGGATTCTTAATTTTAATGAAGTATTGGGAATCTCTCTGGGTAATAAATCCCGACGTAGTAATTCTTCAAATACCAGCACTGGCGCGTAGGCATCTGCGGCTGCATAATCAATTTGTGCCGGGCTGAGCTTCTTGCTGGCCCAGTTCGAGGTACTAATCCGTTTGGATTTAGGAAAATTCAACTGAAACAATAACGCCATGGCATTTTTTAACCCGACCGGATTGTTTAAACCAAAAGCTTTAAAACATTTAGACAGTTCAATCACACTATTCAGTTCAATGCCTTTTTTACGGAACAGGTGCGCATCATTTTTCAGACCAAAGCCGACCTTGATCTGATCACGACTGGCAAAAATCGGTTTAAGAAAATCCCAGATTGCCGGGTTCATTTGAAATAAATAGGCTTTATCTAAAGTGGCCAGCTGAATCAGATGTGGCCCGGTAGAAACCTCACCAACTTTAAAGGTGGGCTTGGATTCAGAATCGAAACCCAGGACTGCACAGCTTTTTAGCTCCTGTTCAAGGGCATGACATTGTTCCAGACAATTAATCACCTGAATCTGTTGCATTGGAAGATTTTTAAATACAGGAAAAGTCTGAATTTGTTCCTTGCTTGGTAAAGCATCCAGCAGCTGTTGCATAAGCTTCAATCATTAAATGAATGCGTTCAGCTTAATCACTTTTGCTGTTCTAGGCAAAAATAAAGCCCATGAAGAATGGGCTTTATGCAAAATTTAACAAGGATTAATCAGTATGATAGCTACTCTGTTCGATCTGCGCCTGTTGAGCACGCTCAACATAATTCTGATAAGCAGGGACAGCAAAGGCTGCCAAAATAACTGCGAGTACCAGATACAGCACCACCAAAAGAGTTTCCCAGCCACGTGTGGTGCGTGGAGAACCATAGTCATTACTTTCGTTGTGACCGGGTGCCAATAACAGGTAAAGTGTAAAGACAAGGTTTACGACCGGCACAAAAATCAGTAAAGAAAGCCAGCCATTATGATTACGGTCATGTAAACGACGAATTAAAAAAATCACGCTAAAATAAATCGCAACGCCGTAGATCAAAACCAACATCACCATTAAAGGCATGGACATTTTACCATCTAAAGTCTCGGGACTCATTCCAGGCAAAATGAAAGCAGCAATGATTCCGATGATCATAAAGCAAAAACCAAGCAGCATATTCCATGCGATATAAGAACGTCGCCCAAAACGTCCTGATGCATTCCACCCCGAATCCTGAATTGTATTACTCATTATTTTTCCTTTGTTTTCATTAGATTTTTTATAAGTAAGTCTATGATAAAGGGATTTTTTATAAATGAAAAGTGTAAAAAACAATCAATAAAAAAGCTCGCAATTTGCGAGCTTTTTAGGCGAAAGGAAAATCAGATTTTCCAGTCCACAAAGTTTTTCAATAACTGCAAACCGGCGGTATGGCTCTTTTCCGGATGGAACTGGGTCGCAAACAGGTTTTCTTTATGAATTGCAGTACAGAACTCAATACCATAGGTACAAGTAGCTGCCACCAATTCTGAATCTTGTGGTTCTACATAGTAACTGTGCACAAAGTAAAAACGCGCGTCCTGTTCGATATTGTTCCACATCGGATGGTCAGGATCAGCCTGATGCACCTGGTTCCAGCCCATATGCGGCACTTTTAAACCCGCCATTTCCGGAAAATGCTTGACCGCACCTTCGAAAATACCCAGTGCATCGGTACCGCCATTTTCTTCCGAATGCTGCATCAAGGCTTGCATGCCGACACAAATGGCCAGTACCGGTTTGTTAAATACGGCATTACGTACCACTTCATCAATCCCGGCTTCGTGCATACCTTGCATGCAGTCACGCATCGCACCTACGCCCGGAAAGACAATCTTGTCTGCTTGCGCAATCAGTTTAGGATCATTGGTCACATCTACCGTGGCACCGACATGTTCTAATGCTTTTGCCGCAGAGTGCAAATTTCCCATGCCATAATCAAGAAGGGCAATACGGGTCATTACAGTGTACCTTTGGTTGAAGCTACCGTATTGGCAGCACGTGGATCCACTTCACAGGCCATACGCAGCGCACGCGCAAATGCTTTAAATACGCTTTCGATCTGGTGATGGCTGTTTTTGCCTTTCAGGTTGTCGATATGCACCGTCATCAAAGAATGGTTTACAAAGCCCTGGAAAAATTCAGAGAACAGGTCCACATCAAAACGGCCGATCATGGCACGGGTAAATGGAATATCCATAAACAGACCCGGACGGCCAGACAGATCTACCACGACACGGCTTAAAGACTCATCGAGTGGCGCATAGAAATGACCATAGCGTTTCAGGCCTTTTTTATCGCCCAATGCCTGTGCAAATGCCTGACCCAGCGTAATACCGCAGTCTTCCACAGTATGATGGTCATCGATTTCCAGATCGCCATCACAATGAATATCAATATCAAACAGGCCATGACGCTTGATTTGATCAATCATATGATCTAAAAAGGGAATACCCGTGTTTAAGGTGCCTTGACCAGTACCGTCGAGATTCAAACGAACTCGAATTTTGGTTTCGTTGGTATTTCTTACCACTTCACTGATACGATCTGTCATAGACACGTTCCTCAAATACGTCAAAATGATTGATGTAGAAAATATTTTCGCCGTGACGAAGTCACCGCATATTAGATTGCTCAGGAGGGTTTATCAATGCCTATCACCGTACATGCTTATACTTCTTTAGAAAATGACGAAGTGCGCAGCCAGCTTGAGCGACTGTATGACACGAGCCCTGAATTTAGTGACGGGGCAGATGCCATGGAACAACTAGAGCAAAACCTTGCACAGTATACCTCAGTTTATAGCGCAGAATTTAATAGCAAAATTATTGGGGCAATCTGGTGCACCGGACAGGGTGAAAGCCGGATTCTGGAAAATATTGTGGTGCATCCGGCCAATCGCGGTCGTGGCGTTGCAGAAAGGCTGGTGAGTGAGGTCTGCCGCATGGAAGAAGAAAAAGGCGTGAAAAACTTCGTGCCAGGCTGTGGGGCCATTCATCGCTGTCTGGCCAATCTGGAAAAAATCTGAAGATAGAGCAATATCAAGCAGCCATTAGGCTGCTTTTTTATGTAAATAAACGCTTAAATCTGTTTTATTACTGAGGTCTTTGGTAAAAACTGTTCGATTTATGACTCAAATTCACGCGAGTTGATGGAAAAGTAAACATTTAACGAAAATTATTCTCTCTGCTCTTGACGATTTACAGCTGAAACTGTTTAATACGCGACATCGGCGTGATAGCTCAGTAGGTAGAGCAACGGATTGAAAATCCGTGTGTCCCCAGTTCGATCCTGGGTCTCGCCACCATATTTTAAAACGATTTCAAAGTTTTCAATCCCTGATCCCATCAGGGATTTTTTTTAGGCCAAAAATCAGCCACTCAAATATTTTTTTCATAATTTTGATTGACTAATGAGGCCAGATACGGCTTAATACACCGCATCGGCGTGATAGCTCAGTAGGTAGAGCAACGGATTGAAAATCCGTGTGTCCCCAGTTCGATCCTGGGTCTCGCCACCATATTCAAAAAATCCTCAAACTTGGTTTGGGGATTTTTTTTGCCTGCACCAAAGCCAGATCAACATTATTCTTTTCTATTTTTCAGTTGTTTCAACTTCTTCTTTTTCGACGTTTCCTGCTTTTTTCTTCCTGATTGACCGTTTATCAAACTTAACAATAGACACGGGCATTATTTGTAAGATTTAGCTTTGACGCTTTCCCTTTTCCAAACGAGGGTGAAAATGATGAATCTCCTAACACCAATTAAACTCGGCTTTCTTACGGCCTGTACTGCTTTTAGCCTACCGATATTAAGCCATGCTGCGCCTGCTGCTGATTCTGTCGTCTTGCCGACTCTGACCGTCATGGCGGAACCGGAACTGCGCGCCGTGACTGAAAAAATGTTGCCTTATCAGGAGCAGAACAGCCAGCGTAAGGCCCTGCAAATGCGCCTGATGAAAATTGAACGTGAAATTCAAGCCTATAGCGTGGACGGCGACGTAGTGGCGAATATTGATGTGATGCGTGCACCTGCCGATCCTGATCTGGATAGCTTGCCTGTGGTGTTTCGCGAATATGTATTGGCCATCGCACAGGGCTTGCAGTCTTCAGACCCAAGAAATGGGGTATATGTACTGCTGCAACCTTTTGGAATTAACCGCGATGCCACCAATGTGAATATTGTTCGGGAACAATTCGATCCGAACCGGCTGAATCTGAGCCTGCCATTTAATTCCCCATAATGTGCGCCTGTCGGTCTAGATAATTTTGTTTAACAAGCTTATTCAAGCTGTCATGCAACGAGATCGACAAAATAGTGTTCTGGGAAAGGGTGGCTTTGTGAGAGGAGCAATTTCTGTCTAAGCTAGACATATTATTGGAAAAATCAAATGCCTTGAATTGTGTTTAAAAAATAAGCATAGTGGATGTAAATCAACAAGATCTGACTGACAGAGCTGGAGCGTATACATGCCGCGTGTTTTTATGATTGTAGCCGCTGTGACACTGGCAATTTTTATTGGGCTGTTTTATCAGAATTCGGTTCAGCAAAAACATCAGGCCGAGCTGCTCGAATATGAAACCGTGCTCGAAGAAAAAACCGAGAGCATTGCGCAGCAGGCACAGGACTGGTCTAAACCGATTCAGATTGAACTTGAAGATGACCGTCTGGATGGTGACTATGCCATCATGGCTGAGTTTATGCTGGGGCAATTGCGCGATAGTGCCGAGGAACGCAATCAGTATCTACGCGACTTAAAAGCCGCCAACTGGCAGAATTTTCTGAATATCGACCGCTTGGCCAAGGATCAGGCACAAGGCTATAAAGAAACTGAAGCCATGCTCAAGCAAGTCCATCAGATTGTGAACAGCTATCAGCAGAAAATCCAGCAGCGCGATGCCGAGCTGATCGACAAGGCACAACAACTGGATATTAAAAACCGTTATCGCCAGCAACTGAGCCTGACCCTGAAAGACAGTCAGCAAAATAGTAATGCACATGTCATTTTTGAAATTGAAAAACAGACGCTGGCCAAGGCTGATGCCTTATTTGCAGTACTGAAAAAGCATAAATGGCAAAAGAAAAATAACACCTTTATGTTCTATGACGATAAAGCCGTGCAAGAGTTTAATGCGCTGTATAAAGAAATGCTGCACTTGAATAAGCAGATGGAACGAGTGGCGACTGCCAACCAGAAAGCGGTTGAAAATAAGTTGTAACCTGACTTAGATGACAGGATTGCCATAGGACTGTCATTTGCTGTTCAAACTCGCTTGCTAAATTGAAGGGGTCGCACAGATCACGACATAACATTCAAGCAGGTGAGTCATGCAAACAATTCAGGTTTTTGCTGATATTCAGCAGGTGTACGGTGAGTTTGTCGCAAATAAAACAGATCCAAAATTAGAAAGGATGAATAACGGGGACAAGAACCGGTTGTTCTTGAATCAATATTTCACGCTGATCGAGGACTGGCACTATACCGAACAGATTGTGATTCAGTTCAATCAGCAGTATTTCAGTCTGGATCTGGGGAGCGCACCGGATTTTATGGATCAGGACAAATACATCAACTGGCTGAAGTCGGAACTGCTACATTAATCGAGTCGCCATATTCCTCATTGATATACAACCGAGCTGTCTGAATAGAGGCAGCTTTTTTATTTTTCTAGATCTGGTATTGATCTTGCTGTTGCATGCATCGGCACAGTACGAACAGGCGCTGATTCCAATTCCGATTTGAACAGGCTATGCTGAAACTTATTACCGCTGCCAAAAGAATGACAGGCGGAGCATGGATGATATGGAGGGCAAAAAATTATGCAACAGTTGAAATGTTATAAGGAACTTCCAGTCTGGACTCAGCAGAGTATTCCTCAGGGCTTCAAGAATCAGCACAATACCAAAGCGGGTACCTGGGCGAAACTGACAGTATTAAAAGGTGAGCTGCGTTTTGCCATGCTGGAAGAATCTGGCGCAGTGCAATCCGAGCATGTGTTTACACCAGAGCAGCAACCGCCATTTATTGAGCCTGAGGCCTGGCACAAAATTGTTTCTGCCAGTGAGAATATCGAATGCCAGCTGCGTTTTTACTGCCGGCCTGAGGATTACTTCATCAAGAAATATCAGTTAAATCCTACCCATTCTGAAGTGCTGGCAGCGATGCCCTATTTAAAAGGTGGCTGTGCGCTGGACGTCGGCTGTGGTACAGGCCGTAATGCGCTTTATTTGAGTCAGAACGGCTTTAATGTCGATGCCTGGGATGTTAACGAAAACAGTTTGCAGACTTTAAGACAGATTGTGCAGACCGAGCAGATTGATCATATGCAGGTACAGCGCCGCGACCTTAACACGGATACCAGCATTGCAGGCCAATATGACTTTATCTACTGTACTGTAGTGATGATGTTCCTTGAGGCGAAAACCATTCCACCGCTCATTGCACAGATGCAGCAGGCGACCGTGCCGGGTGGCTATAATTTGATTGTCTGTGCCATGGATACGCCAGATATTCCGGCACAAGCCGATTTTCCATTTGCTTTTCAGCCGGGAGAATTGCGAGGATATTATGAGGGCTGGAATATTGTGAAATACAATGAAGATATCGGTGAGCTGTATCGTGTCGATGAGCAGGGCCAGCGGATTAAGCAGCATTTTACCACGATGCTGGCGCAGAAGGCTGAATAGAAGATTGAGGATTTTTTTTAAATTATCGAATTTAAATGAAACCACCTAAAACAAAAAAAGATGTCAGGATGACATCTTTTTTTATGCTTAAAAAATCTTAAGCTGCTTTTTTAAACCAAGAGAACCAGCCTTTTTTCTCGGCTTTTACTTCTGCTTTTTCAGCAGCCGCGTCTTTGGTTTCTACTGCTTCAGTTTTTGCAGCTTCGACGTGTTGTTCTGCTGTAGCTTGAGCCGTTTCTACTTGAGTCGTCGCTTCTGTTTTTACTGCTTCAGCTTTAGTTTCAGTCGCTTGTTGAGTTGCAGCAACAGTCGCTTGAGTCGCTTCAACTTTCGCTTGTACAGGTGCAGCAGCTTCTTTGGCAACAGTTTGGGTTGTTTTAGTTACAACAGTTGCTGGCGCAACTTGAGCTTCAGTTGCCATTGCAGATGCAGAAGTCGCTACGATTGCAGTTGCGATCATTGTTTTAAGCATGTTCATATAAACCCTTTTAAGGAAATAGAAAAAAAGAGGCTTGATCATACGCATATAAAATTTAAGTAATTCATAAATAAGTTTTAAATGATTGAGAAATAAACCAATTTTACAAATAAATAACATTTATAAAAATTAAACATAATTTGGCTATAGAGGTGTTCTGATGGAAAAATAAACTAACTACCATTACTATAATCATTTAAATACATATTTTATAATTTGGGGTCTTTTTTGGATATTACGGAAAGTTTAAAAGAAATAATTAAAGAAAGTCCAACAGCTCCATTTCTTTTTATAGGCTCAGGATTCTCAAGACGTTATCTAGGCTTAGAAGATTGGAAAGGTTTACTAAGTCGATTTGGATCGAATTTACCTTCAGGATTTATCCGTTATATCAGTGAAAGTAACGGTGATCTAGCATTGGCAGCGGAAAAAATGGCAGAGCCATATTCTGATTATTGGTGGTCACTACCTGATTCACACATAATATCTAGTCAGGCGGATTGGTATGCTCATATATCTTCTCCATTAAGATATGATATTTGTAATTATCTAAAATCATTAGATATTCATGGCTTTGTTGCACAAAGATTTGAAATGCAAAGCGCCCCTAATTGAGCCAAATTTAAGGCGTAACTTGGGTAAGTGGTCGACCTAATTCCGTAAATCTGTTAAGGACTGCTACACGTGCATGGATCTCATTGACTTGGCTATCAAAACTCCTTGCACTGAGTTTATCTCCTAATAATTTGATGCAATGCATCTTAGTTTCAACCAAACTTCGCCGATGATAGCCTGACCATTTTTTCCATAGTGTCCTGCCTAAACGTTTAATTGTTCGAAGTAATTCATTTCGTTCTAGCGAGCTAATCTTTGTATCTTTCCATGGTTTCGCATTTTTTCTAGGTGGAATCACCGCATGCCCTTGCCGATCTGCAATGACCTGACGGCATTGCTTGGTGTCATAAGCTCCATCGGTATAAACAGAGTCAATCCGCTCATCTTGTGGAATCTGATCAAGTAAATCACCAAGCACTTGTGAATCACTGACATTATTGGTTGTAAGCTGAACTGCTCGTATTTGCAGGGTTTTGGCATCTATACCAATATGTAGTTTACGCCATTGGCGACGATATTCAGGTCCATGTTTCTTGCGCTTCCATTCGACCTCACCTAGAAACTTCATGCCTGTAGAGTCCATGAGTAGATGCAGCCCATCGCTACTTTTTTGGTAGCTGATTACAATATCAATATGCTTTTGTCTTCTACAAAGCGTGGTGTAATCTGGAGCTATCCAATTTAATCCGCAAAGTTTAATCAGACTTTGCACAAAGCCAGTGACCATACGTAAAGACAGACGGAATAAGGATTTAATCATTAAGCAGCATTGGATGGCTGCGTCGGAGTAGGTTTGATTTCGCCCTTGTTTACCGATGGACGGAGCATACCATTGCGTAGCAGGATCAAACCAAATGGCAATATTTCCGCGACTCATGAGTGCTCGGTTATATGCGGGCCAATTGGTTGTGCGGTAGATTTTGTGTGTAGGCTTCTTCATTTGAAAATTATATCGCTGAAAAAGCCTTTACAGATAGGTTTGTGCAACAAAGCTGATATTCATAAGAAAGAACTACTAGATGAATTAAATATTCTTACATCAAAGAAAACGATTATTGATGGAATTATTACGACAAATTGGGATTTACTTTTAGAGCATCTCTTTGAAGAAGAAAATTATAAAGTTTATGTAGGTCAAGGAAATTTGCTGTTTTCAAATCCTCAAAAAATAGCTGAAATTTATAAAATTCATGGATGTTGTACAGATCCAAAATCACTAGTTTTAACAAAAAATGATTATGAGGATTTTCATAAAAAGAATAGATATTTAGCAGCAAAGCTTCTCTCAATATTTTTAGAACATCCAATTATATTCATTGGTTATTCTATGAATGATGAAAATATAAGATCTATTTTATGTTCTATCTCAGAAATGATGTCAAATGATGAACATAGAGCTAAATTAGCAAATAATCTGATTTTTATTAGTTGGGAAAAGGGAGGAGAGGATTCTATTTCTAAAACACACTTTAGTTTTGTAGATAATATAAGTATTCCTATAACAGAAATTAGAACTGATAATTTTTCGAAAGTTTATTTAGCTCTACAAGGTAATGAACGTCAAATCCCTGCTTATATATTGCGTATTTTTAGAGAGCAATTTTATGAAATAGTTCAAGGTGCGGCACCAGATAAAAAATTATACTGTGCTACAAATGTTGAAGAAATCATGCAGGGAACAAATAAAATTGAGTTTGTTGCAGGTTTTGGTGTTGCTCAACAAGGATATAGTGAAGTTGGCTTAAAAGGTGTTAATTTCAAAATGATTCTATCGGATGCTATATATGGAGATATTGAGTTTGATAGAGCACAAATTTTAAATAATACACTTCCAGATATTTGCAAGTCAGCAGTTTATGTACCTATTCAAAGATTTATTAAAGCTGACCCAAATTATAAGCCTTTTAAAAATGCGCCTGAGAATTTTAAAAATTTATTTAATTTTAATGAAAGAACATTTATTTCTAAGATAGCTAATGGCTATAGAAAATCATATAGAGCGAAGAACCTTTCTTCATTAAGTATTCTTGAATTAATTAAAAATACTCAGTTTAGCGATTCAATTCGTGCTGACTATTTAGGTCAATATATTGTTGATAATAGCTCAGAGGAGAATCTAAGAATTTTATTAGATTATCTAAAAGAAAAATTCGAAGAAAGCTGGAATAATTCTAACTATAAGCGTTTAGTTTGTATTTATGATTGCTTAGTCAATAAAAAAGAAACCCCGCATTAAGCGGGGTTTCTTTTTATCTCGGTATTTAAGAATTAAACACGTTCGATAATGGTCGCAATACCTTGACCTAGGCCGATACACATCGTCGCAAGACCGATTTGCGTATCTTGCTGTTCCATTACGTTCAGCAATGTTGTTGTGATACGCGCACCAGAACAACCCAATGGGTGACCCAATGCAATCGCGCCACCGTTATGGTTCACGATGTCTTGCTTATCATAAATGCCTAAGCCTTTAAGAACAGATAGACCTTGTGCAGCAAAGGCTTCGTTCAATTCAAAAGTCTGAATATCAGCAATTGACAGGCCAGCACGTTTCAACGCTTTTTGCGTTGCTGGAACCGGACCATAACCCATGATCGCCGCATCACAGCCTGCAACCGCCATAGAGCGAATTACAGCGCGTGGCTTAAGACCTAAAGCTTGAGCACGTTCAGCAGACATCAACAACATTGCAGAAGCGCCATCAGACAAGGCTGATGAAGTCGCTGCAGTTACTGTACCGCCTTTCGGATCGAACACTGGACGCAAAGATTTGAACGATTCAAGGTTCGCATCTGGACGGATCACTTCATCGATATCACACAGGATTTTGTAGCCATCTGCATTATGACCTTCAATGCCGACGATCTCATTCTGGAACAGACCGTTTTCAGTCGCAGCCCAGGCACGGCGATGTGATTCCACACCAAACGCATCCTGTTCTTCACGGCTAATGCCGTTCATGCGACCCAGCATTTCCGCAGTCAAACCCATCATGTTCGATGCCTTGGCATAATGCTTTGATGCTTCCGGGTTCAGGTCGATGCCGTGCATCATACCCACATGGCCCATATGCTCAACACCACCGATGATGAAGATATCACCTTGGTTCGTTGCAATTTGCGCAGCCGCAGTGTGAATCGCCTGCATAGACGAACCACAAAGACGGTTCACCGTTTGACCTGCAACAGTCTTCGGCAGGTCTGCCAGTAATGCGATATTACGGGCAATGTTCATACCTTGTTCTAGGGTTTGGTTCACACAGCCCCAGATTACGTCTTCAACTTCATGCGGGTCGAATTCGTTACGTACCAAGAGGGCACGGACAAGCTCAGCAGACATCGAGTCGGCACGTACATTGCGGAACATACCGTTTTTGGTTTTACCCATTGCTGAACGTACGCCATCGACGATGACAACGTCA
The DNA here is from genome assembly GCF_031844265.1 of Acinetobacter sp. RG5. Taxonomy (GTDB): domain Bacteria; phylum Pseudomonadota; class Gammaproteobacteria; order Pseudomonadales; family Moraxellaceae; genus Acinetobacter. The sequence goes on from NZ_JAUZUV010000005.1 coordinate 161,762, forward strand.
CGTGGATTTAAAGTAGCCATTCACGTTGCTCCTTAACCGTAGAATTTTTTGTTGTTAGCAGCCATGTCACGCAACATTTCTGGCGCTTCATAAGCTTTACCAAGGTGCGCATACTTATTGCAAAGCGCAACATACTCAGCTACACCGGTTTGATCGATGTAACGGCATGGACCACCACGGAATGGCGGGAAACCAACACCCATGATCATCGCCATATCTGCTTCAGCAGCAGTCGCTACAATGTTGTCTTCCAGGCAACGAACTGTTTCGTTACAGAAAGCCAGCATCATACGGTCAATGATTTCCTGAGCGTCAAATTCACGTTTTTCCGAAGTTGCAACAGAGGCTACAAGCTCATACGCAGTCGGATCAACCACTTTGGCTTTTTTGCCTTTACGGTCAAGTTCATACTTGTAGAAACCAACGTCATTCTTTTGCCCCAGACGTTTGTTTTCGTACATGACTTGGATCGAGCCTTTGTAGTCAGGCTTCATGCGATCCGGGAAGCCTTCAGCCATCACTTCTGCACCGTGAACGCCAGTGTCGATACCGACCACGTCCATCAGGTAAGCAGGGCCCATAGGCCAGCCGAATTTTTCCATCACTTTATCGATTTGCTGGAAGTCAGCGCCATCTTTCAGCAACAGGTCAAATGCGCCGAAGTAAGGGAACAATACGCGGTTCACCAGGAAGCCCGGGCAGTCATTGACCACGATTGGTGTTTTACCCATCTTCTGAGCCAGAACGACTGTGGTTGCAATCGCTTCGTCAGAAGTCTTCGCACCACGAATCACTTCAACCAGTGGCATCATGTGTACCGGGTTAAAGAAGTGCATACCGACGAAGTTTTCAGGACGTTCCAGGTTTTCAGCCAGACGCGTGATTGAAATCGTAGAAGTGTTAGATGCAATGATCGTGTTGTCACGAACTTTCGCTTCAGTTTCTTTCAGTACGATACCTTTGACTTTTGGATTTTCAGTCACGGCTTCGATCACGATGTCCACTTCTTTAAACTCGTCATAGCTTAAAGTTGGACGGATGCGCGCAAGAGTTTCACCCATTTGAGCAGGCTTCATCTTCTTACGTTCAACTTGTTTGGTCAGTAAACCATTGGCTTCTTTCATACCCAAAGCAAGTTGCTGGTTACCGATGTCTTTCATGATGATCGGTGTGCCTTTGCTTGCCGCCTGGTAAGCAATACCACCACCCATGATACCCGCGCCTAAAACAGCCGCCTGGTTCACTGGATGCGCACCTTTTTCATAGCGCTTCGAGGTTTTTTTCACGATCTGGTCGTTCAGGAACAAACCGATCAAGGCACCTGCCTGAGGTGTTACCGCAGCTTTGGCAAAGCCTTCAGCTTCAGCTTTCAGCGCGTCATCACGATGCAGGCTCGCACCCGCTTGAAGAGAATCAAGCAGTAATTTTGGTGCAGGGTATTGAGCTGGATTCGCTTTTGCCAGAACCATGCCTTTCGATGAGTTAAACGCCATCATCTGTTCGATCGGGCTGAGTTTAACTGGATCGAGTTTTTCCTGACGCTTGGTTTTCCAGTCTAAACGGCCATGAATCGCCTGTTTTACCAGATCAAGTGCAGCATCTTGTAGCTTGTCAGCAGGAACGACAGCATCGACTGCGCCGTCTTTCAGTGCAGCAGCTGGCTTCTTAGGATTGGCCATTGCCATCCATTCTACCGCGTTGTCGATACCGATTAGACGGCTTAAACGAACTGTACCACCGAAGCCCGGGAAGATCCCCAGCTTGATTTCAGGCAGGCCCACTTGTGCCTGTTCTGACATGACACGGTAGTCACACACCAGGCACATTTCGAAACCGCCACCCAGTGCCATGCCATTAATGGCAGCCACTTTAGGAATGTCGAGGTCTTCGAAGCTGTTAAAAATTTCATGTACTGGCATTGCCCAGTCAACAATTGCTTGTTCACCCTGAGCAAAGTTGTCGCCGAATTCAGTGATATCAGCACCTACAATAAATGTAGATTTGCCTGAAGTCACAATCAGACCTTGAATATCGGCATGGGAGACGGCTTCGATAGCAGCCTTGAAATCTTCAATCGTTGCACGGTTGAATTTGTTAACGGACTCACCTTGTAAGTCAAAGCGGAATTCTGCAATCCCGTCCTCAAGCATTTGGACGGTAATGGCATTGCCAGCGTGGATCATGCCCTGATCTCCTTTATTTTGGAGGACTTCTAAGTTGATGTTGTGAAGCAAGTGCGCATGTCCCGCGCACTTTTTGACTTCGCTAATCTTACGATAACTATATCCAAAAAGAACATAACAAGTTGTATCAAGCCGTGACGCAATGGTCATCAATTTCTGCCGGATTGGTTCGAACCGCTATGACTTTTCCTTTCAGTTTTCTAAAACAAGATGAACCAAAGATTTTGTTTCAATTCATTATTTTTTATCAATCAGCCTGATAGATATGGAGCAGGGTGACTGATTTTCAAGGTGCATTTCTAGCGGAATTTTGTCAATTCAGTCAATTTCTATCCTTGAACTTGCCATTTTTAGCCTCGAAGTATGCTGAGCGCAGGGCTTTCAGGTCTTTGCTGATAGTATTTAATCAGCACAAATAACAGTGTATTAGATCATTTGAGTTACTGAACTTTTCTGATGAGATCGAAAATGGGAACGATCCTGTCGATGTGTGATTTAAAATAATTTCCATCCTGCCGGGTTGAATCCCTGTCATCTGCTATGGAATTGTTTATGATGATCATGCACCAAGATATGGGGGATATCGATGCACGTATTTCGTTCTAAAAAAGACTGGTGGCTGCTGGCTTTTGTGATTTGTATGAGTGGCCTGTTGCTGCAACTACTGCTGACCATGCAGGCCAAAGGCACTATGCAGCAATATCCGCTGCACACTGCGGTTTATGTCCTGACTATTATCATTTTATGGTGGCCGCTGTGGAGTACGCGCTATGTGATGGACAATGGGGTGTTGACCATAAAAAGCCTGTGGTTAAGCTGGAAGATTCCGTTAAGTGAAATCCAATCCATTCAGCCCACAGACCACTCTATCATTGCGCCAGCCTTATCTTTAAAGCGTCTGCGGATTGACTATACTGATGCGGGCGTGCAGAAATTTATATTGGTCTCACCCAAAGATCAGACCGCTTTTATGCAGGCACTCCAGCTAAATAAAACGGATATTGAGTCTGTATGATTTAAGCTTTTGCTTGCTCAGGCAGAACTACTAACTGTCCATCGACACAGTCCAGATGCAGACTGAATTGCTCAGGCTGGTTTAAAAAATACAGCGCCAGAATTGGCTCCAGTTCGGTACGCATCTTGCGCCCCAAATGCCGGGCGCCATAACGAATATCATGGTCCTGATAGAAATAGGCTTTGGCTGAAGCGCTTAAATGCACGCTGCGTTGCTGATGTTGCAAGCGCTTGTTCAGTTTATCCAGTTCAATTTCGACCAGACGTGGCAGCGCATCATGCTGTACCGCCTGATAATTTAGGCTGCGGTCAATCCGGTTCAGAAACTCGGGGTCGAATTTACGCTGCATGACTTTTTCAATGATGCGCTGGGTGGGAACGCGCTTCAGACACAGGGCCTGCATTTTCTCAGGCAGATAGCTGAGTTTTTCCAGATATTGCTGCGCCGCCTGTGCCCCGACATTGCTGGTCATAAAGATCATGCAGTTGCGAAAATCGATAGTTTTAGTGCCCGCTGTCAAGGTCAGCCGGCCAGTATCCAGCACGTTCATCAAGCCGCGAATCACTTCGTTACTGGCTTTTTCCAGCTCATCAAACAGCATGATGCTGGGACGGGTATGACTGCCGGCAATCGCAGTTTCATCAAACAGGCTGTGACCTTCCTTTGATCCCACATAACCGGGCGGTGCGCCGGTCAAAGCCGCCGCATAATGTTCCTGTGCCAGAGTATTCATATCAATCCGGCAAAAGGCATCCGGGCGGCCATAGATCGCATCGGCAATCAGACGCACGGTTTCTGTTTTACCGACGCCAGTAGGGCCCAGCATCAAGGTAACCGACAAAGGGCGATCCGGACTGGAAAAATCTGCGTTGACCACATGCAACATTTTTTCAATTTCATTCAGGGCTGCATCCTGCCCAATAATCCGTTCACGTAGCAGTTGCATTACCTTACTCGGCTCGAAATGAAAACGCGGTTTACCAATCAGGCGAGCACGTTCAGACGGGTGATGGGTGGAGGTGGAGGGTTGAACAATATGAATGCCCGATTGCTGCAGGGTCATGCGAATCATCTCAAAACTAGACTTTTTGAGCATAACAAAGTTAAAGGTTGAAACTTATAGCTTTTAACAATCAGTTTATGTCGTGAGGATTATAGGTTGGGGGGATAACCCGACAGGAACTTTAAGATTAAGTGGCAGCTTCAGGGAAATTTTGTGTTTTTGCTTGAAAATGACGCAACAATCATCACATATATCTGCAGATTGTAGGTGAAAAATAGGCTTTAGGTGAACGAAAACGCACGCCCCCATATTGAAAAAATCCTGGCGAATATGACCAGCCTGCCCGGGGTCTACCGGATGTATGGCAAAGACGGTGAATTATTGTATGTGGGTAAAGCCAAAAACCTGAAAAACCGGGTCTCCAGCTATTTTGTCAAAACGCTGGATCATCCCAAAACCCAGGCCTTGGTGGCACGGATTTATGATATCCAGACCCTGGTGGTACGTTCTGAAACTGAAGCCTTGTTGCTGGAACAGAACCTGATCAAGCTGCATCATCCACCGTATAACATCATGCTGCGTGATGACAAATCTTATGTCTATATTTTTGTTTCGGCAGATAAGCCCTATCCGCGTTTAGCCAGTGGGCGTGGCAAGGGCAAGCACCAGGTGGGCAAGTTTTTTGGACCTTATCCAAGTGCTTATACGGCGCGGGATACTTTGGTGGTGCTACAAAAACTGTTCAATGTGCGTTCCTGTGAAAACAGTTTTTTTGCCAACCGGACCCGTCCTTGTCTGCAATACCAGATCAAACGCTGCTCTGCGCCCTGTGTCGGATTTATTTCTCCGGAAGACTATAAGGCAGATGTCGATAACTCGATCCGCTTTTTGCAGGGCGATACCAAGGAGCTGAATCAGGAACTGATCACAAAAATGGAAGCGGCCGCTGAAGCGCTGGAATTTGAAAAAGCGGTGTTCTATCGTGACCGGATGGCGTTGTTAAGAGACGTACAGTCGCAGCAGGCGATCTATAAGCTCAAAGGTGAAGCCGATATCCTGTCGATTGCCTATCAGGCCGGGGTGACCTGTGTGCAGATCATGCATGTGCGCAATGGTAAAATGCTAGGTGGAAAAAGTTATTTCCCGGATATGCTTAGTGATGACCTAGGGCAGATGCTGGCCGATTTTATTGCCAATTTTTATTTTCAGGTGGCCGATGAAATCCCGGCTGAACTGATTGTCAATCTGGAAGTGGCTGACCGTAAAGAACTGGAAGCGGCACTGTCGCAGCATTTTGGCAAGAAAATCCAGATCAAGTCCAAAGTCCGCGAAACCCGCGCCGAATGGCTGGAACTGGCGCAGATGAATGTACAGCACGCGATTCAGGGCAAGCTGGCCAATCATATAGAATTAAATGAGCGTTTTCATCAGTTGGAGCAGGTGGTCGGCCGTCCTGTAGATCGGATTGAGTGCTTCGATATTTCGCATACTATGGGTGAAGATACCGTGGCCTCCTGTGTGGTCTTTGATAGTGGGGGCGCGCGCAAGCGCGACTATCGCCAGTTTTCCATTCATGATATTCAGGCAGGTGATGACTATGCCGCCATGCGTCAGGCGCTGACCCGTCGTTATAAGAAAGCCCTGTTACCGGACTTGCTGCTGATTGATGGTGGCAAGGGGCAATTGCATATGGCGATGGAAGTCATGCAGGAACTAGGCTTAGAGGCCTTTATGGTCGGTGTGTCCAAAGGTGAGGGACGTAAGCCCGGTCTGGAAACCCTGCACTTTACCGATGGCAGTAAAATTCAATTACCGGAGGATCATAAGGCGCTGCATCTGATTCAGCAGGTACGTGATGAAGCACACCGCTTTGCGATTACCAAGCATCGTGCTAAACGTGACAAGAAACGAGGTTCATCAGTGCTGGAAGTTATTCCGGGGCTCGGACCAAAACGCCGTCGGGATTTGCTGACCCATTTTGGCGGGATTCAGGGCGTACTGAAAGCCTCAGAAAGAGATCTGCAACTGGTGCCGGGACTGGGTTCAGTCATGGCGCGGATGATTTATAAAGTGCTGCATGAATAACTTGGGGTTCGAATGCAAGGGCAAAAATGCGCATTGACGCATGGGTCACGTGACATTCACAACCTGATGAATTTTGCCGAATATACTGAGCATCAAGACTTACTGAGGGATCAACATGTCTTTGCATGCACTTTATACACAAATTGCCGAACAGGAATGGGTAGAGTTTCCACAGGGATGGCTACAGGGGCGTACCCTGTATGGCGGTCTGGCTGCCGCGATGATGATGCAGAAAGCCGTCACTCACATCAATGATCCGGCCAAGCATTTACTCAGTTGCAGTGTGACCTTTGTTGGCCCGATTCAGCAAGCCAAAGTACGGTTGACGGCTGAAATCCTGCGGCAAGGCAAGTCAGTGACCACGATTGAAGTGCGCTTATGGCAGGACGACGCGGTGCAAAGTATTCTGATTGCCAGTTTTGGTATTTCCCGTGATTCAGAGATTCAGGTACAGCAACAAGTTCAGGCACCCGACTATGCTGCGCCAGAGCAGCTGTTTCAGATTCCTGTTGGCTATGGTATGCCAGACTGTTATGACCATTTCGAAGTAGCCTGGGCGGATGTCAATCTACCTTGTAGTGCCAGTCCTCGTCCGGACTTTGGTGGCTGGTGCCGGTTTCATCCTGAAAAGCATCACAACCGTGAATTTCTGGTCGCAGACCTGATGGCTATTTTTGATATCTGGCCACCTGGGGTGTTGCCGATGTTTAAAAACATGGCGCCTGCGAGTAGTCTGACCTGGACAGTGACCTATGTGCATCCGGTTCAACATCAATTGCATGATTGGTTTAAATATAAAGTATTTACCGACTATGCTGCGGATGGTTATGCGACGGAGCATGCCTATCTCTGGGATGCCGAAAATCGCCTGATTGCGATGGCAAGACAAACAGTGACGGTGTTTGCCTAGTGACACTGCAAGTCAATTCGTATAAAGTGAAGCCTATTAATGATGGATCAAACCTCTAAAAAAGTGTGCATTTTCATCGTACATGAGGGGAACAATTGGCGGTGTCTATGACTACAGGTCGTATCCTGAATATTCCAAATATCTTGACCTTGGCGCGTATCGCTCTTATTCCGGTATTTTTATTGGTGGCTTACTGGCCACCTGCAATGGGCTTTGATGCCCATAACCCCGACATGACGCGGCATATTATTTTGACCACGATTTTTGTGGTGGCTGCGGTAACGGACTGGTTTGATGGCTATCTGGCACGTACATTAAACCAGACTTCCGCTTTTGGGCGGTTTCTCGATCCGGTTGCAGATAAATTGATGGTCGCAGCTGCACTGATTGTATTGGTGCAATGGCAGCCTTCCATGTCGATGGCTTTTGCTGCGATTGTAATTATTTCGCGTGAAATTACCGTTTCAGCCCTGCGTGAATGGATGGCAGAACTCGGTGCGCGGACCAATGTTGCGGTTTCAACAGTGGGTAAATACAAAACCGCTTTTCAGATGATCGCTATCACCGTATTCCTGCTGAACTGGCCACCGCTAGAAATGCTGGCGTATGCCTTGCTATACACCGCAGTGGTACTCACTTTATGGTCGATGTTCATTTATCTGAAAGCGGCTTGGCCATATCTGAAACAGCCTTAATCGAAATGAAAAGAGAAGCTCCTTGAAAGGGGGCTTTTTTTATGCGCTTAAATTATCAAGCCAATCGGCAAATTGCAGGCAAAAAAATACCCAGTCTTTGGGGGAAGAACTGGGATGAAATCGGGGTATTTGTTGCTTATTATTATAGTTATTCAAAGATATCTCATCTTCTTAGGGCTCATTATAGAGAGACAGTTTTTTTTAATCATGTGGCTTCTTGTAGCAGAATGTTGTGTTTTGTGAATACTCTGTATATTGCTTTTACAATCCATTATTTTGATACAAATCTAAATGTTTTTCAGCAGGATAGTGACTGACTCGATAGACGAAATAGGATAAGTGAAAATCTGTTTTTTGTGCCCTAAATATTGGTTAGTAAGATTTGCTAGATTTAGTCAAAAAATCCCCTGAGATAGGGGATAGATTTATGCCTACGCGGACTTCATCTTTGTCTCGTGTAACAAAAGAAAAGCAGAGCTTTAATGTGAAAAGCTTCTGTATGGGGAGCTCTTTACATTCAAAACTACGTGCTTAGCTGGTCTTGAGTAATGTTTAGAACAACACATAAAAAAGAATCTCCAAAGTTGGAGATTCTTTTAGATTAAAGTCTACGCGGACTTCGTCCTTGTCTTACGTAAAAAAGAAAAGCAGTGCTTTCTTTTTTACTCAGGCTTCAGCCCTTCGGCTTTTTCTAGGGATGCATCATTGTTAAAGAACTTTTCACGCTGTTCTTCAAGAAACTTTTTCGCATCTGCTTCAAACACGTTCAAACGCTTTTCATTAATTAGCGTAGTCTGGTGTTTTAGCCATTCTTGCCAAGCCTGCTTAGACACGGTGTCAAACAATTCCTGACCCTTTGGCCCCGGGAATGGAGCAAAGTCTAAACCTTCCATGTCCGCCTGATACTTACGGCAAAAAACTTGTCGAGACATATCCATACTCCAAAATTATGCGTAAAGTTGTTCCAAACGCGCATGTGCACGCTCAATGGCTGCTTTCACTTGAGCAGGCGCGGTGCCACCAATGTGATTACGGGCATTCACCGAAGCTTCAAGAGTTAGGGCTTTTTCAAATACGTCTGCTTGAATCAGGTCAGAGAACTGTTGCAGTTGTTCGAGTGTCAATTCAGACAGGTCTTTAGATTCTTGTACACCGAGTGCAACCGCTTTACCTACAATCTCGTGCGCATCACGGAATGCAACGCCGTTTTTCACCAGGTAATCAGCTAGGTCAGTCGCAGTTGAGAAACCACGCAGCGCTGCTTCGCGCATTTCAGCAATGTTTGGAACCAGTGCAGGAATCATGTCAGCAAATGCCATGAGTGAACCACGAACTGTATCGATCGCATCGAACAATGGCTCTTTATCTTCCTGATTGTCTTTGTTATAGGCTAGAGGCTGGCCTTTCATTAAAGTCAGCAGGCTCATCAAATCGCCATAGACACGGCCGGTTTTACCACGTACCAGTTCAGGCACATCCGGATTTTTCTTCTGCGGCATGATTGAAGAGCCAGTACAGAAGCGATCTGGAATATTCACGAATTTGAACTGTGCAGATGTCCATAGAATCAGTTCTTCAGACATACGTGATAAATGCATCATAATTAAAGATGCAGCGGCATTAAATTCAATCGCAAAGTCACGATCCGATACTGCATCCAGCGAGTTTTCAGCAACAGCTTCAAAACCTAGCAGTTCAGCAGTATAAGCACGGTCGATTGGATAAGTAGTACCTGCAAGTGCAGCAGAACCAAGCGGCATACGGTTGACACGCTTACGGCAATCAATCAGACGCTCTGAATCACGTACCAGCATTTCAAACCAAGCCATCAAATGGTGACCAAAAGTCACTGGCTGAGCGGTTTGCAAGTGGGTAAAGCCCGGCATGATGGTGTCGGTGTTTTTAGCCGCTAAGCTTAAAATACCTTTTTGTAATTTTTTCAGTAATTCCAGGATGCTATCGATTTCATCGCGTACATAAAGACGGATATCTGTAGCCACCTGGTCATTACGGCTACGACCGGTATGCAGTTTCTTGCCGGTAATGCCGATACGTTGAGTCAGGCGTGACTCAATGTTCATGTGGACATCTTCTAAATCAATGCGCCATTCAAAGTTGCCTGCTTCAATATCGGCTTGAATCGCTGTCAGACCTTCAATAATGTCATCGCGTTCTTGCGCGGTCAGTACGCCCACTTTTGCCAGCATGGTTGCATGGGCAATCGAGCCTGCAATATCTTGTTTATAAAAACGTTGGTCAAATTGAACAGATGCTGTAAATTCAGCAACAAAAGCATCAGTCGCTTCAGAGAAACGACCGCCCCACATACCCGAAGTCTGGGCGTGTGATGGATTAGAGGAATTAGAAGATGTGGTCATGTCGGCTCAATCAGATTAAAAGCAGTAGAACGAAAAAGAGTATAACAAATTCAAAGCCCATTGCCGAAGTCACATCTGCTCAATCTTTCGCATCGATGAACGAACAAACGCAAAATTCCTATTTTTTTAGCCAGATCGGCAATTCACGCTATTTGCTGGAACTGTTTGCTGGCGGCAATATTCTGGCCATGATTCTAGCGCTTGCAGAAGCACAATCCTGGCAGGCTTTAAATGGGATGCGCCTGCTGCAATATATGCTGTATATCAACTGGGTACTGTTATGTTTTGCAGCATTGGTCGAGCTGTTCCATCAGGCCTTTCAGCGTATGGGCATTAAACTGGCGTTAATTTCCGGATTTCTGCTGTTACAGGCAATTGTACTGCTGACCACAGTGAACCTGAATATTTTGATACATTTCGGGCAGAATTTTAATTTTCAGGATTTAAACCTGGCGATTGCGCTAGATCAGGTTGGATTCCATTTAAGTCTGGGGATTTTGCTGGGAACTTTCTGTTTTCGTTATCTTTACTTGCGTGAGCAATGGGAGCAGCAGCAACATAGCGAGCTGAATGCTAGAATTCAGGCCATGCAGGCGCGGATTCAACCGCATTTTCTGTTTAATAGTATGAACAGTGTGATCAGCCTGATCAGTATTGATCCAGATAAAGCCGAGCACATGCTGCTGAATTTGTCACGGTTATTTCGTGCCAGTTTTCAGGAATTAAAACTGGTCAGCCTGCAGGAGGAAATTGATCTGTGCCAGCGTTATCTGGAGATTGAGCAGATCCGTCTAGGTGAGCGTTTGCAGGTTGAATGGAAGTTAGAAAACAAAGACTTATACTCACAAGTTCAAATTCCATTATTAACTTTACAACCCTTGTTAGAAAATAGTATTTTCCATGGAGTTGAAAAAATTCTTACAAAGAGTACCATAAGCATATTGGTTGAAATATTGCAAAATCAAATTAATATCATCATAACGAACCCTTATGCACAGGATAATAAAACTTTAAAAAAGGGACATGGTATTGCAATAGAAAATGTCAGACAGCGTCTGCAAGCTTATTATGGACCCAGTGTGACTTTTCAAACCTTTGCCGGCGAAGGGATGTTTACGACGGTAGTGCGATATCAATATAAATAAAAATAAATCAAAGAAATCGCAGTTAGCTTTATCATTCATCTGATGATGTTAACTGGGTAAGGAGGAGAAATGGACATCCTGATTTGTGATGATGAGCCTTTAGCCGTCAAGCGTTTATCACGTTTGGTCTCTCAACTGGGGCATGATGTGGTGGCGACAGCAAGCCATGGCCGTCAAGCGATTGATCTGGCTCACCAATACGAACCCGATGTCATCCTATTAGATATTCAAATGCCTGAAATGAACGGACTGGCTTGTGCGCAACATTTGCGTCAACTGGATCCAATGCCGGCGATTGTCTTTTGTACGGCCTATGACCAACATGCGCTGGATGCATTTAAATCAAATGCCGAAGGCTATTTGCTTAAACCGGTGATGCAACAGGAATTGGCACAGGTTTTAGAGCACTTAACTAAACTTACCCAAGCTCAAATGAGCCAACTAAAACAAAAAGAAAATATGGACGAAATCAATATCAGCCGCCAGCAGATTGCGGCAAAGACCTATCGTGGTGTCGAATTGGTGCCAGTTGAAAATATCTATTATTTTCTGGCGGATCAGAAATATGTCACTGTGCGTCATAAAAACGGCAGTGTATTGATTGATGAAACCTTAAAGGAGTTAGAGCAGGAGTTTGGGAACCAGTTTATCCGGATTCATCGTAATGCCTTGATCTCGGTGCATTATCTGGACGGTCTGGAAGTGGTGAGTTCTGGTCAGTATCAGGTACGTTGTCGTGAGCTGGACGACCGTTTGGCGGTCAGTCGGCGACATTTACCATTTTTACGAGATCGAATTCAAAAGCTTTAGCAGGGGATGAATGAGAGCATTCAGTTGAAACTTGTATAAATTCACTTGCATTTTCAAGTGAGCAGGTTAAGTTTAGACTATTGTTCTCATTTACTGTTATTGAAATTTATGAAGACCCTAAAAATTGCAACTCGACAAAGTCCACTTGCGCTTTGGCAAGCGGAACATATCCGTGCGCGCCTACAAGATTTGCACGCTGGTTTGCAGGTCGAGTTAGTCACTTTTGTTACACAGGGCGATAAAATTCTAGATACACCACTGGCTAAAATTGGTGGAAAAGGACTGTTTGTAAAAGAATTAGAAGCCGCTTTACTGGATAGTCGTGCGGATCTGGCCGTGCATTCCATGAAAGATGTTCCGATGGCCTTGCCCAAAGGTCTGAGTCTGGCGGTGATCTGTGAACGTGAAGATCCCTTAGATGCTTTTGTGTCGAATACCTACACTAGTTTTGAAGAATTACCACAAGGCGCCAAAGTCGGAACCTCAAGCTTGCGCCGTAAAACTCAGATTTTAAAACAGCGTCCAGATCTGGATATTATCGATTTACGCGGTAATGTCGGCACGCGCTTGTCCAAACTGGATGCAGGCCATTATGATGCGATTATTCTGGCCAGTGCCGGTTTAAAACGCTTGGGTCTGGCAGAACGTATTCGTCATACGCTAACGCCTGAAGTCAGTCTACCGGCCGTGGGTCAAGGTGCGCTAGGTTTGGAATGCCGTACTCATGATCAGATGGTGCTGGACTTGATTCAGCCACTCCTGCATGCAGATACAAATGCATGCGTACGTGCTGAACGTGCTTTTAATGCCTATTTAGAAGGCGGATGTCAGGTACCGATTGCCGGTTATGCCACGCTCAAAGAGGGTGTGATTTCAATCGAAGGCCGTGTAGGCAGTGTCGATGGAACGGTTTTGCTCCGGGCACAGCACACTGGAAAAATGGCAGATGCAGAGCAATTGGGTGTGAAGCTGGCAAAAGACTTGCTTGATCAAGGTGCTGGCGAGTTGCTGAAAGCACTCTATTCACACTGATGTTATTGATTAATACTCGCCCCAGTGATCGTGCTGCAGGCTTGACTCAACAGTTACAGGCAGCACAGGTGTCTGTTCTGCAATTGCCCTTGCTCGAACTGCATGCCATGCCTTATTCCGATGAGCTGTCGAGTTTGTATCAGCAGCTGGAGCAAGCACAGATTATTGTGGTGGTCAGTCCGACGGCCGCTCAGATTGGCATGCAATATTTACAACAGGCGGGTATTAAGCTCTCGGCCTTGGCGCAGGTGCATTGGGTGTCAGTGGGAAAAGCCACTGAACAGGCACTGGCGAGCTATGGCATTCATAGTCATGTGCCTGAGGTCGAAACTTCGGAAGGCATGCTGCAATTGCCTGTGTTGAAGCAATTGGCTTCTGGTTCATGTGTGGCTTTCTGGCGCGGAGAAGGTGGTCGTCAATTTATGATGGATCATTTACGTGCCAGCAATATTAAAGTTTTAAACTTTATTTTGTACCGGCGGCAATGTCCTGAAACGACGGCAACGATTTTGGCAGAGAACTTGTCGCTGCTTAAGAGGCAGCAGCGTTTTGCAGTTCTGATCACTAGTGAGGCAAGCTGGTTAAACTGGCTGGCAATTATGCAGGATAGTGCAGAGTTCATACAGCAAGCCTGTTATTTGGTTTTGGGGCCACGTTTGGCCACTATTCTTGGGGAATATCAACAGCAGCATCAGGCAAGTTTTCAATTCGTACAAGTCGATGATTTAGAGGCAAATACGATCTTGCAGAAAATGAGGCTGATATTAGGGAACGCATGAAGAAACTATTCATTGTAGTGTTCATCTTGAGTATGGCGTGGCTCATCAAGCTTAGCTATGACTTTCATGTTCTGAATACAGCACAGACTGAATTCAATCAAAGCATCAATCAGTTACAGCAGCAAAATGCCAATCTCAATGATCAGTTCGTGGCTTTAAAACGCCAGATTTCTGCTCAGCAGGAAAGTGCTAGGGCTACTTCAGCAAAAGCGCCAGTAAGTGAAGCGGTAGCTAATGAAACACAGAATGATATTGCCTTAGTACAGCAACATCTGGATCTGATCGAATTTGCACTGCAACAGCAACAATACGCCACTGCGATTGAGAAATTAACTCAGTTATCTAATGAGCTGGATGATTATATTTTAGCGCCTGCCTTGGTCAGCAGTTTGCAGCAAGTGATTGCGAAAGATCAGGACATGCTGAAAAAATTCGTGAATAGTCGATTAGTGCAGCAAAATAAAGTAAAAGAACTCTTGGTGCAGATGGATGCTGAAATTGAAAAAGAAATTCAGACACCACATCGTCAGCGTCCAGAAACTCAACGCTCTTTCTGGCAGCGCTGGATTCAGATTGAATCCGCAGATCAGCCAAGCACAGTCTTGATGCAACGGCATCTGGTACTGAAAGAGGCCCAGTTGCGCTTGCTCATCGCACAAAATACCTTGCAAAAAGACCAATCCGTCGCTTTTCAGCAAGCACTGAATGCCGTGATTGAAGTCTTGGAGCAATTGCCGGATGCACAGAGCCAAAAATGGATTCAGCAATTGAATCAAATCAAGGCCACCCCGATTACTCCGATTCCATTATTAAACACACGCACCCTAGTGGGCTAATTGCTTATGAAACAGATTCTGCTGGCCTATTTATTTGTCTGCTTACTTGGCATTGCGGTGCTGAGTATCCTGAGTTATGGACATGGGGCTGGCTATGTCTATCTGTATTGGCGCGAGTGGCAGTTACAAACCACCCTCTGGTTTTTGGCCGCATCCTTGGTCAGTGTAAGTTTTTTGATGCATTGCATCTGGTATGCGATCAAGCAGTATCGCAGCCGTGAACAGCGTAAAACTGAAACAGTCTTTAGTTTTTCCCGCTTGCACCCTTATGAACAATTGGCAGTCATCTGGTTATTAAACGCTGCTCAGGATCAGCGGGATTTTATTCAGCAGTCTTTCACCAAGTCGGGTTTACTCAAGCATATTATTGATGCACGTTTATCTTGGGGACAACAGCAATATACCCATGCATTAACTGCTTTAAACCAATCCAATCCCATGGCATTTGAATTGGCAGAATTGCAACGGATTGAAATTTATTTATCACAACAGCAAGGTGAACAAGCACTTACCCATTTGGAGTTTTTAAATCAGCATGAATTATCACCTTGGTTAATGCAGGTTAAAACAGCCTATGAGCAGCGCCTTGTTGCATTATGGGGGGTATTTGCCATGCAGTTTCCCTGGTTATATTTACGTTCGACCCAATATGGGCATTTAGACCAAGAAGTAAAAAAAACATGGCTTGAACAATTATTATTAGCCTATGACCAAGCCACACAGGACGATTTATTTTATTTACAGCAACGTTATTTAGATTTAAAACCGCAAATATTTGATCGTGACTATTCGGTCAAATTATTATGGTTGAAATTATTATTTAGAATGCCAGAAATGAGTGCCGAGCATGAAGTGCTTGCGATTCATTTAATGGAACAGCAATTTAATCAGGATGTATTTTATTTGTGGTTCCAACAACAGTTATTGCGTCAAAACCCGGATTATGATGCGATTGCACAACAGATTTCGCACTGGGAAACCAAGTATCCGGCATTACCGGTTTTAAGCTTTGCGAAATGGCATGTGTTGCAAGCCACAGGCTATACAGATCAAGCCCAGCAACTACTTGACTTGTATCCGGATGATATTCGTATGAGTTATTTAAGAATTAAAGCTGCCTTACAAGATCGGGAGGACTTGCTACAGCAGTTAAATGCAGTATTTGAATCGAATGTAAACTTTATAGAAATTAAGACTTGAGAATAATAATGTCAGAATTAAAACAATATCCAGTTATTTATGAACAAACAGTCGCATGGGGTGATATGGATGCCTTTGGACATGTCAATAATGCCATGTATTACCGTTATGTCGAAAGTGCGCGTCTGGCTTATCTAGGGATATTAGATATACATAATGAACCGGTATTTACGGTAGTGTCTTCAAATCAGTGCCGTTATTTAAAACCTGTGGTTTTTCCTGATCATTTAAAAGTGGCAGCACGTATTGAAGAAATTTGAAATAGTGCAGTTAGAATGCAATATCTATTATGGAGTGAAAAACAGCAAAGTATTGTGGCTACTTCAGAAGCAGTGATTGTCTGTGTCGATAAAAAGACCATGCAGAAAACAGAAATTCCGGAACATATTCGCGAAAAAATCAAAGCGCTTGAATTAAGTGTTCAACATGAAATTTAAAAATGAATGAAGCATTTTATTTTGTAATTTTTTTTAAACTTTATTGTTATTGCTTTAAGTTTTTATATTGAATGTTTTATTTAATATAAATATGATGGGGCTATTATTTAACAAAACGAATAATATTATTTTTCGGAGAGCATTATGCCAGATATTACGCATTTATCAGTAGAAGAGTTAAAACGTTTACAAGCAGAAGCAGAATCGCTGATTGCTTCAAAAAAAGATCAAGAGATTGAAGATGCTTATCAGCAAATTTTGGCAGTTGCTGAGAAAGTTGGTATGACAGTTGAACAGTTACTTGAATTTGGTGCGTCTAAACGTAAGAAATCGTCACGTAAGTCGGTTGAACCGCGTTACCGTAGCAAAAGCAATCCGGACGATACCTGGACTGGCCGTGGTAAACAGCCGCGCTGGTTGGTGGCTGAATTGGAAAAAGGCGCAAAGCTGGACGATTTCCTGATCTAAGCTGCCATTTGATCTAGTCATTAGGCTGTCATACAGACAGTCTATGATCATTAAACCAAGCATACCTGCTTGGTTTTTTTATATCTATGAATTGGCGTTGGCAGAAAAGTGTGCATAATGTGTGGGTATAAGGGGAAAATTATAAATGGGGATTTGGACTTGAGCGATTGGTCGTGGTGGGGATGAGCAGTAAACCGAAAACTTTAAGATGGTTGATCCTTGCTCTTGTTGCATTTTTTATTTTTGTCGTATTACAAGTGCCAGCGGCCTGGTTAATTTCAAAATTTTATAAAAATAACCAGACTTTGCATAATGTAAACGGAAATATCTGGCAGGGAAGTGCGGACTGGAAAAAAGGCAATCTTCGGGGCAGTCTGAACTGGAAAGTACGGCCGCTGGATTTGCTGTTGCTGCGAGTTGGGGCACATGTGGATTTACATAGTGGCAATACCCAGCTTTCCGGGATCATGGCTTATGGTCTGAATAAATCTTTGAATGTCAAAAATCTTGAAGGGCAGGTCGCGCCTGAAACCTTAAAAAAAGTTGCAGACTGGCAATGGCCGAGTACTGCGATTCAGTTTAAAGATCTGGATTTTAAATATAAAAAAGATCAGGGTTTCAGTCAGGTGGCTGGGCAAATGCAATGGGCGGGTGGTGAGCTGATTTATACATTTGCTCAGCGTCAGGAACGCATGAATGTACCCGCCATGACTGGACAACTCGCAGATGAAAGTGGACAGCTGTTAGTTGATGTTCGAGATAGTCGCGATCAACGCATGCTGAATATCAAGCTTGATCCGAGTCTGATGCTGGATATCCAGCTCACCCAGCGCTTTTTAATGAATGCACCTTCTTATGAAGGTAAAGCCGGATTAGATACCTATGTGATCAGTACCCGCCAACCCTTAATGGGAGGCTTGAATTGATGACAGTTTCTCTGAATGATTTAAAAAATATTGAACTGAAACAGCTCAATCGTGCTGCACCTATGGTTTTGTTACTGCTCATCCTGTATCTATGCTGGAAGCTGGCGGCTTTGTTCTGGTTACTGATTGCTCCACCCCAAGCCATGCAGCTGGATCGGGTTGAATTGGGTTCGCAACAGCCGCAAATTCCGAATATCGGTGCATTTTCACTGTTTCAGGAAGTTGGGCAGTCTGTGGGTGCTATTGAAACTACCAATATCATTTTACAAGGGGTGGTGGTTGCCAGTCCAAGTTATAACTCTTCTGCGGTACTGAAAATTAATGATCAGGTCGATCGTTACCGTGTCGGGGAAATGCTGGCCAATAGCGGTTTTAAGTTGGCTGAGGTGTATTGGGATCGGGTTATTCTGCGTCGATCCACAGGTGCTACTCAGGAAGTCTTATTTAAAGGTCTGGAAAATGGCTTGAATCAACCGATTGTGCCGGAAACATCAGCATCTTCAAGTTCAATGCCTGCTATGCCTTCTAATAGTGGTATGCCTGAGCAGCCTTCGCCACAGAATGAAATTGGTCGGGCCATCCAGCAGATGCAGGAAAACAAGGACCAGTATTTACAGAATATGGGGGTTAGTGCAGCAGATGGTAGTTATGAAGTAACTTCACGGACGCCGGCTGCATTGCGTAATCGCCTGGGTTTAAGACCGGGCGACCGGATTTTGTCTTTAAATGGCCAGACGCTGAGCCAGGGACAGACCGAAGCACAATTACTGGAACAGGCCCGGCGTGAAGGTCAGGTCAAACTCGAAATAAAACGTGGTGATCAGGTGATGACCATACAACAAGATTTGAAGTGATGTGTCATCACGCATAGGGTTAGGAAACACGAAAGTTTATGGCTTTATTTAATAATAATCGATCAGCATGGGCATTCTGTGTGGCCGCACCGTTAATGGCCATGGTCAGTACGGCGAGTTATGCACAAACCTGGAAAATTAACCTTCGAGATGCTGACTTAACTGCATTCATTAATGAAGTGGCCGATATTACCGGCAAAAACTTTGCAGTCGATCCGCGGGTACGTGGCAACGTAACAGTCATTTCCAATAAAGCCCTGAATAAAAATGAAGTCTATGACCTGTTTTTAGGCGTACTGAATGTCAACGGTGTGGTGGCAATTCCTTCGGGGAATACCATCAAGCTGGTTCCGGACAGCAATGTCAAAAGCTCAGGCATTCCCTATGATGCCAGAAGCCGCGCCAGTGGTGACCAGATTGTGACCCGGGTGTTATGGTTGGAAAATACCAATCCGAATGATCTAATTCCTGCATTACGTCCCTTGATGCCGCAGTTTGCGCATCTAGCGGCGGTGCCGGGTACAAATGCTTTAATTGTGTCGGATCGTGCCAGTAATATTTACCAGTTGGAAACCATTATTCGCAATCTGGATGGTACCGGTCAAAATGATATTGAAGCGGTAAGCTTACAATCCAGTCAGGCCGAAGAAATGATTGGACTGATCGAGTCCATGACTGCCACCGGCGGTGCTAAAGACGTTCGCGGTTCGCGGGTGCGGGTGATTGCAGATACCCGTACTAACCGGATTATCATCAAAGGTGATCCCACGACGCGCAAACGGGTGCGTCAAGTAATCGAAACCTTGGATGTACCGGCTGCGGATCGTTTGGGTGGATTAAAAGTTTTTCGTCTGAAATATGCCAGCGCTAAAAATCTTGCGGAAATCTTGCAGGGTTTGGTAAGCGGGCAGGTGGTGAACAGTAATTCAAATTCGAGTAGTACATCCTCGAACTCGTCTTCGCTCAGTTCTAGTAGCAATTTAAATAACAACAATACCAGCACAGGTTCAAGTAGCAACACCTCTTCAGGCATTCAGCTGAATAGCGGCATGAATAATGAGCAGGGCGGAATTACCAGCTTTAATAGCAATGGCGTCAGTATTATTGCCGATACCACACAAAATTCTCTGGTGGTGAAAGCAGATCCACAACTGATGCGGGAAATTGAATCGGCAATTGACCAGCTGGATATCCGTCGTCAACAGGTGCTGATCGAAGCCGCGATTATTGAAGTGGAAGGAACCGATGCGGATCAACTCGGTGTGCAATGGGCCTTGGGTGATATCAGCAGTGGGATTGGGCTGGTGAACTTCGATAATTTTGGGACTAGTCTGAAAAATATTGCGGCCGGTTATCTCACCGGTGGTGGTGCAGGTGCTGCAAGTGCCGTGGGCGCGGGCAGTTCACTGGTACTCGGTGATTATCGTGAAGGCAGTGATGGTTCCCGTCGTCTGTATGGTGCGATGATTCAGGCACTCAAAGAAACCACTAAATCCAACCTGTTGTCTACGCCGTCGATTGTGACCATGGATAATGAAGAAGCTTATATTGTGGTGGGTGAAAACGTACCTTTTGTGACAGGCTCAGTGTCTACAGGTGCTGCTGGAGTTGCTAATCCCTATACCACCATTGAACGCAAGGATGTCGGGGTCACTTTAAAGGTGGTCCCGCATATTGGCGAAGATGGTACGGTACGCCTGGAAGTGGAACAGGAAGTTTCTGATGTCAAGGCCAGTAAAGGGCAGGCACAGGATCTGGTCACCAGCAAGCGAGCGATCAAAACCTCAATTCTGGCCGAACATGGACAAACCATTGTCCTTGGTGGTTTGATCTCAGATAACACCAGTTATGGGCGTCAGGCTGTACCTGGTCTGGGTGCGATTCCAGGCTTGGGACGTTTATTCCGTTCAGAAGGTAAGTCCAATCAGAAGCGTAACTTATTGATCTTTATCCATCCAACTATTGTGGGGGATAAAAATGCAGTGCGTAAACTGACCCAACAACGCTATAGTCAGCTATATAGTCTGCAACTCGCACTCGATTCGGACGGGAACTTTGCCAAGCTGCCAGAAAGTGTTGAAGATGTGTATCAACAGCGAATTCCAGTATCCAGAACGCCATTGCAAAACTCGACTTATCAAACTGTGCCGACCGCACCCGTTCAGGCGCAGCCAGCCAATGTAGTTGTTACGCCGGTAGCGATAGAACCAGTGATTCAGCGACAAGTGGTAGAACCCGTCCAACAGGTAGAAAAAAGTAAAAATACCGTTACAACAACCACACTTAGACCCAAAAGCTAAGTCATTCGCATTTGCAGACAGCATGTTATGATAATGTCAAAGAGAACAGAGAAGTAACTTTCATGACTTGGAAAATACACGCGATTACAGGCGACTTAACAGGACAGGAAATTAGCATTGACCGTGACATGCTGGTGGGGCGTCATCAGGCGGCAGATATCGTGTTACAGGCTGCGGAAATCTCCCGTAAACATGCGGCATTTTTACTAAAGGATGATGCGCTCTGGGTGCAGGATTTGGGTTCATCGAATGGCACTTTCGTCAATGATGTGCAGATTGCGCAAGAAACCTTATTAAAGCAGGATGACATTGTTCAGTTTGCCAGCTTGAAATTTTCAGTAATGGCGCCTGCGGCTGCAGTAGAGGTTCCAGCAGAAATTGAAGCAACGGCAGAAAAAGTCGTGGAACAGGTCGAAGTCGCTGAGCCTACACCTGCACAGCAAATGAATGATCAGGGAATGCCGGAACTGAAACATCGTGATGCTACGGTACAATTAACCCGTGATGGCATGCCAACCAATGTCGGTATTCCAAAACCGGCACCTATTCCGGAAGGCGTGGACATTAATGCGGTAAAACCAGAGCCTACCCCAATTCCGGTTGAGCAGCCTGTATCACGTGTAGAACAGGAAAAAGAAACCCAGAAAAATGTATCTGTAGGTTTGATTTCAGTGATTGTGCTGATTATTTTGGCAATTATGGCTTGGTTGTTGTTCAAATAAGCTGATGATTGGTTACAATCAAGGCATGCATAGCGCATGCCTTTTTTGTGGCTGCGCACATTATAAAAGAGGGTCGGGATGTCTATTGCACAATTAGAAAAGCGCGAACTGATCTTGTTTGATCTGGATGGTACCTTGGTGGATTCAGCACATGATCTGTATCGCGCCATGAATATGAGCCTGAATGTGCTGCAATTGCCTCTGGTGACTGAAGAGCAGGTACGGACCTGGGTAGGTAAGGGCACGTCGATATTCTGTGAAAGTGTACTCCAGCATCTGGTGGGTGAAGTCACACCGGCACAGCATCAGGAACTCTTAACGACTTTTCTGGATATCTATAATGTCGATCCCTGCGTCGATACCGTTCCTTTTCCGGGAATCCTGAAATTTCTGGACTGGGCTAAAGCCCAAGGTAAAACCCTGATTTGTGTGACCAATAAGCCTGAACTTCCTGCCCGCAGCATTTTAGATACCTTGGATATGGCTCATTATTTTGCCGATACCATTGGTGGCGACCGTTTTACTGAACGTAAGCCGCACCCACGCCAGTTGTTGCACTGTGTCGAACATTATAAGGTGAGCAAAGAACAGGTCTTGCTCATTGGCGATTCTTCCAATGATGTTGAAGCCGCACGCCGCGCCGGGATTGATTGTGTTGTGGTCAGCTATGGCTATAATCATGGTGAAAATATTGCAGATTGTCAGCCGCAGCAGATTGTGGATGATCTTAGAGAATTACTTGCCTAATACGTGTACTAAGGAAAGAAAATGAATAGTTGTAAGGTTTTTCGATGGCGTCGCTCAGTTCAATTCTATTTACATACTGAGTAACCCTAATTTAAAGAGAAAAACCGCATGACCACTCAAGCACAATTCCAGCAACTTGCTGCACAAGGCTATAATCTCATTCCTGTTTATCGTCAGCGTCTGGCAGATACCGATACACCACTTTCTATTTTTGCACGCCTTAAACAGCATCAGCAGGCTTATTTATTTGAATCCGTAGAAGGCGGAGAGAACTGGGCACGCTATTCGATTATTGGACTAGGTGAATCTACTGTATTTTCCTGCAATGCAGGCGAACTGACGGTACAGCATGCAGATGCTTCAATTGAAAAACAGCACTGTGCTGATCCATTTCAATATATCCGTGATTTTCAGGCGCAATTTAAGGTGCCTACCCAGGTAGAATTGCCGGACTTGCCGAGTTTTACTGGTGGATTAGTTGGTTACTTTGGTTACGACGCTGTGCGTTATATCGAGCCGAAGTTAAAAAATGTGCCTGAAGCAGATCCGGTTGGTTTACCCGATATCTGGCTGATGCTGTCTAAAACCGTCATCGTGTTTGATAATTTAAAAGACACCTTGTTCCTGATCGTACATGCTGATGCCACTGCTCCGGGTTCTTATGAAAAAGCACATGAACAATTAAATGAATTGGAAAATATTCTGGCCACGCCCATCAGCCTTAAAGCTGAAAAACATACGCCGCCATATTTTGAGTCCCTCACCGGACATGACAACTTCATTGCTTCGGTCGAAAAGGTCAAAGAGTATATTCGTGCCGGTGATGTAATGCAGGTGGTGCCGGGGCACCGGATGGTCTCTGATTTCGATGGTGATCCGCTACAAGTGTATCGTGCGCTGCGTCATCTCAATCCATCACCGTATTTGTTCCTGGTGCAAGGGCAGACCTTGGAAAACAACACGCCATTCCATATTGTCGGTTCTTCACCGGAAATTCTGTCCCGTCTGGAAAATGGAATTGCCACAGTTCGTCCATTAGCGGGGACCCGTCCACGCGGCAAAACCAAAGAAGAAGATCTGGCGCTTGAGCAAGACTTATTGTCTGATGAAAAAGAAATTGCTGAACATGTCATGCTGATTGACTTGGGACGTAATGATGTAGGGCGTATCGCAAAAATTGGCAAAGTGCAGGTGACTGATCAAATGGTGATCGAACGTTATTCGCATGTGATGCATATTGTCTCCAATGTGCAGGGTGAAGTGCGTGATGATGTCGATGCTCTGGATGTTTTTAAAGCAACTTTCCCTGCTGGTACACTTTCAGGTGCGCCAAAAATCCGTGCCATGGAAATTATTGACGAAGTTGAGCCGGTAAAACGTGGAATTTTTGGTGGTGCTGTTGGTTATTTAGGCTGGCATGGCGAAATGGACATGTCGATTGCGATTCGTACCTGTGTCATTCGCGAAAATAAGGTCTATGTGCAGGCCGGAGCAGGGCTAGTTGCCGACTCAAATCCTGAATCTGAGTGGAATGAAACCCAAATAAAAGCTCGCGCAGTGATCAAAGCGGTTGAATTATCATCAAATGGTTTGATTTTATGAGTTTTTGACGTTTTTTTTGAAAAAAACACTTGCAAGGATTCTGAGTTTTGCTAAACTGCACACCGTTCCGATACGAAACGTACGAAACACTAAGAAACGCCGGCATAGCTCAGTTGGTAGAGCAACTGACTTGTAATCAGTAGGTCCACAGTTCGAATCCGTGTGCCGGCACCATCTTAGAAGTTTGGTAGTGTGAAGTAAAGAATAGCACTGATGTAAGTGTAAAAAATGGTGAGGTTCCCGAGCGGTCAAAGGGGGCGGACTGTAACTCCGCTACGAAAGTTTCGAAGGTTCGAATCCTTCCCTCACCACCAATTTTAAGACTTCAATAAGTGGTTTGTACCAACATCGTGCGGGAGTAGCTCAGTTGGTAGAGCGGTAGCCTTCCAAGCTACATGTCGCGAGTTCGACCCTCGTCTCCCGCTCCATTGAAGTACTAATATTTGCTCTTATAGCTCAGTGGTAGAGCACTCCCTTGGTAAGGGAGAGGTCTCGAGTTCAAATCTCGATAAGAGCTCCAGATTACAGTTTAGCAACTTTGTTGCAAAGAAATTCCAAAAGCAGGCTATTTAGTCTGCTTTTCAAGTATTTGGTGTTCGGTTTTTTTAAACGATATGTCGGAGCTGGGTTTTACTCAGAATTGTGTTCGACGTAAACGAGGAAGATTAA